>JAZSPX010000218.1:0-2578 GCA_045537675.1 Candidatus Faeciplasma sp.
ATCCCGGCATGTTCTCCCTCAACCGTTTATATGCAAGCGCAATTCTGCCTGACGGTAAGGATTATACCTTCTGGGGCAAGGGTGTAAGCCAGGGCCATTCCGACGCTATAAGGCGCATTGACGGCGTTCTGGATGCAAGACAGTACACTATTCCCATTGATGATGCACTTGAAGCTGTACGCTTGGGCACCTGTCCCGAGCTTACCACCCGCGAAAAGCACCTTCGTGACTGTTACGTCGTTGTTAAAGAAGGGGCAGACACCGCAAGAATTGAAAAAGAAATCAAAGAAATGCCCAACTATTTTGCCGATTACGAAACCACCGTTCACTTCATTTCAAGCGAGGAAATGAAAGCTGACCACTCAACCCTTCCTCACGGCGGCTTTGTAATAAGAACAGGCAAAACAGGCGCAAATCTTGAAAATAACCACGTTATCGAATATAGCTTAAAGCTCGATTCCAACCCCGAGTTCACCGCATCTGTCATCGTCGCATATGCCCGCGCAACCTTTAAAATGAACGAAATGGGCTTAAGCGGCTGCAAAACCGTCTTCGACGTTCCGCCTGCATACCTTTCCCCCAAGCCTTATAACGAGCTTATTGCAACCATGCTGTAAGATTTGCTGACACACCCCTATAAAACAAAAAGCATAGACCATAGTGGTCTATGCTTTGTTTTCTGGTTGCGGGGGAAAACAACACGAGCATAGCTCGTGTTGTTAGGACGTTGAACAATTTTGCGCCCACATCTGCTAAATGCGCAAGTTTGCGAAGCGCAAAATCAGCAAATCCTTGCGGATTTGCGGTCCTGCGTCACATACTCTCAATAAAAGAAAAATACCCCATCCTTGCGGATGAAGTATTTTTCTTTGGTTGCGGGGGAAGGACCTGAACCAACGCTTGCCACTCTCGTGGTGCCCAAAACTGACGGTCGCTCCTGCTCGTCGCTGTCAGTTTTGACCACTTCGCCGAAAAATTCTCCCTGTTTCCGCCACAGGCGGCGGTCGAATTTTTCGCTCCGGGAACCCGTCGGCCACTGATTCAAACCATTCTCGAAATAAAAAAATAAAGCACAGACCAAAAGGTCTATGCTTTATTTTCTGGTTGCGGGGGAAGGACTTGAACCAACGACCTCCGGGTTATGAGCCCGACGAGCTACCAACTGCTCTACCCCGCGATATATTAGGCGCTCACAAGAGTGCCTTAATATAATACCACAAACGTTTTCGTTTGTCAAGGGCTATTTTAAATTTATCTCTCCCAATCGGTAATCACGCCCGAGGACTTGAAAAATTCGTGCAAATAATCCTTATAAGATTCATTGTCGACAAAAAAGCTAACACCATGCGCCGCATTCTTTACAATCAGCTTGCGTTTTTGCGAGGCACAGGCTTCATAAAGCTCGTCGCACATGTGGCAGGGCACAAACGTGTCGCAGTCGCCGTGAATGAAGAAAATCGGCACCTTCGCGTTCTTAACAGCGTCCAGCGGCGTGCGCGAGTCGATGTTAAACCCGCCGTAAATAAAAGCGCCCAGCTTTAAAAAAGGATAGAGGAGCTTAATCGGCATCTTCATCTCCTTGCCGACCTTTTTAATAATCTCCGTCTGCGAGGAATAACCGCAGTCTGCGGTAATACACTTCACGTTTTCGGGGAGGTCAAGCTCGCTCGCCATAAGCACAGTAGATGCCCCCATCGAGATGCCTGCCAAAATTATTTTAACCTCTTTGCCAAATCGGTTTATAACATAGTCGATCCACGACAGAACGTCAAGCTTTTCCTTAACACCGAACGTAATAACGTTTCCTTCGCTGTTTCCGCTCGAGCGCTGGTCAACAATAAGCAGGTTGAATCCTGCCTCATTCGATACGTCAAACGCACCCGAACCGTCACGGACGCCGTTTGCACGGTAACCGTGGAAGAAAATCTCAACAGGCAGGCCGTCGCGTCGGTGATAATATCTGCCAAAAAGCTTCTTGCCGTCCTTGGCTTTAATAGTCACTTCCTCGCACTCGCATGCCTGAATTTTGTTGACATTGTTAAGTATAACCTCGTTAAATTCGGCGTATTCAGCCCCTTCAAGGGGCAATTTCGGGTTGTTCAAATAGGCCTTTTGCTTATCCGAACAGTAAAACGCAATTAAAAATGCGCCCAACGAAATAAGCAAAACAAGCGCAATCAACCCGAGCAGAATGTATATGAATATCATGTTTTTGTCTCCTTGAATCAGCGATATACATATTATAGACTGATTTTACACCTTTTAACGCCGATAGTCAAACTTTTTTTGGCTTATGTTTGACATTTGGGCTTTACTGTGATAAAATAGTAGACACTCGCGTTGCTCGTGTTAACTATAGAAAAACAACTCTCGGCGCGAAACGCCTCGTGCTAAAGCATCGTTGTTTTTCGTTACCTACCGTTCTTAAGGCATGATAGTAAACACTTGCGTTGCTCGTGTTAACTGTTGAAAAACAACTTTATAATCATATATGCGGGTGTGGCGGAATTGGCAGCATTAACAGCGAGCGCTGCCAGTGGCAGATGAAGCGAGCTGTTAATGGCGTAGCGGTCAAAAT
>JAZSPX010000005.1:0-16481 GCA_045537675.1 Candidatus Faeciplasma sp.
TGCCATCCATACCTGTGCAGTGTTCAAGCTCCTTCGAGCAGAAGATGTAAGGGAATACAACGATCATATCTTCAGCCTCGCCGCTTGCAATGAGGTTGCTGATAATTTCAACAGTAGTCAAAGAAGCGTCGCTGGGGTCGCACATCGAGTCTTCGTTGCCCCAGTATCCATGCAATACATACAAAACAGGATACTTCAAATCTTCGGAATAATCAGCAGGCAGGAAGACGTTTGCGTTGCGCACACGGCCGCAGGTGTTAGAGTAGTACTGAACCTTGGTAAGGCTGCCGTAAGCAACACCATTAACACGCTGTGTTGCAGAATCAGGGCAATGTTCAACCGAGATAGCCTTAGCCTCGGAAAGATATTGTGCGGGAGTGATACCTATTTTGTGATAGGTGCTGGTTTCAACGGTTACAGCAGGAGGAGCCGAGGTAGGCTCGAACTGCCACATCTGATTGTCGTTGCCGTAATAAGCCCATTGGCATACGTTTGTGCCGTCAGCTGTGCTCCAGTTATAGATGTCAAGACCCTTAGCATCATCTGATACTCTTGTTACGATTCCGTATGTGCCATTTGTGCCGGTCTTCATAATCTTGAAATTCTGTGCGGTTGCGCCGTTTGCAGAATAGGTCTGAATGTTTGTGCCGTCGTTAGCTTCGCCATAAATTACGTCGAGCATGTAGCCCTTACCGTTCTTTAATGTAACGTAACCGTCGCCGACATTGATTAAATACCACTTCTGACCTGCAACGCCTGTACCCGTGCCGATTTCAACATTAACGCCGTTGCCGCCTGCATTGTTCGCAACCTGCAAATACTTATTTGCATAAGGACTCTTGATATAGTACCAGCCATCGTTAAGTGTTGCGTAACTGTTGCCATCGTCTACAGGTGGTACATAAGGCTCAAATGTCCATGTCTGGTTTGCACTGCCATAGTAAGCCCACTGGATTACGTTTGTGCCGTCTTCGGCACCCCAGTTGTAAACGTCAACACCCTTGGTGTTGCCCGATACTCTGGTAACAATACCATAAGTTCCGTCAGTTCCAATGTCTGCAAGCTTAAACTGCTGTGCGGTTGCACCGTTTGCAGAATAGGTCTGAATGTTGGTGCCGTCGTTAGCTTCGCCATACTGTACGTCGAGCATTGTACCGCATGCGTTCTGCAAAGTAACGTAACCGTCACCGACATTGGTAAGATACCATCTCTGAGCTTCAGAGCCGTTGCCTGTGCCGATTTCAACGTTGACGTTGTCGTTGCCTGTGCTGTTTGCAACCTGCAGATACTTCTGGGCATGAGTGTTCTTGATGTAATACCAACCGTCGCCAATTGTTACATAGCTAACGCTGTCATCTGCGGGTACATAAGGCTCGAATACCCATGTCTGGTTTGCACTGCCATAATAAGCCCACTGAATTACGTTTGTACCGTCGTCGGTACGGTTTTCATAAACGTCAACACCCTTAGTGTCGCCCGAAACTCTGGTTACGATACCATAGGTTCCTTCTTCAGCTGTATTAACAAGCTTAAAGTTTTGTGCGGTTGCACCGTTTGCAGAATAGGTCTGAATGTTGGTGCCGTCGTTAGCTTCGCCATACTGTACGTCGAGCATTGCACCGCAAGCGTTCTGCAAAGTAACGTAACCGTCGCCGACATTGGTAAGATACCATCTCTGGGCTTCAGAGCCGTCACCTGTGCCGATTTCAACGTTGACATTGTCGTCGCCCGTGCTGTTTGCAACCTGCAAATACTTCTGGGCATTTGTGTTCTTGATGTAATACCAGCCATCGTTAAGAGTTGCGCCGTTGACTGTGGTATTATTGTTGTTATTGCCATTGTTTCCGCTGTTGGCAGAAGCCACCTTCGTTACAGAAACATCGTCAACAAAGAAGGTAACTAAATCCTGGGCAGAGGGATTTGCAGTATAAGCAGTTTCAATGAATACTCTTACATTGCTAAGGTCTGCATCAGCAGGAACGGTATACTGACCGCTCATAGTTGCCCATGTGTCTCTTCCTGTTGTTACGGTTGCCATATTTTCAATTTTGCCGTCACCGTAAATAATGCTCATGAAGAATGTGGTTTCGCCTGTTGCGGATTCGTTTTCATAGGTATTAAATCTAATTGCTGCGCTGATATCATAGGTTGCACCCTGCTCAAAGCCGTGTACTGTCTGAACAGGGCCGTTATAGGTCGCGCCTCTTGAAGACGACTTAAGAGAAAGACTGCCGGATTTAACTGTTGAGTAGCCAAGACCCAAAGTGCATCCGCCGTACAAAGCTTCCCAGTTGTTAGTTGCATCTTCAATTCCGCCATTTACAATAAGGTTACCACCTGAAGAGCTTGAACCCGAGCCCTGTGAGCTGTTTCCCGAACGGGTCATCTTCCAGTTGTCGAAGTAGAAGAGCTGACCGGATGTGTTGCCTGTAAATACGAAGTATACATCATGCACGCCTGTTACAGACGAAAGTGCAGCAGTATATTCATGCCAGCTCGAATCGCCCGAAACGTTAATTTCGCCGATCTTGGTGCCATATCTTCCGTCAAGTCTAATTTCAATCCTACCGCCGTTCAAAGGCTGTGCCTTTACTGTGATGGACTGAAGATCTGTGCCCAAATCAACATCGGAAACAGCAATGTAGTCGCCGTTGTGGATTTCTGTAACCTTAGTGTTTACAGAGCTTACCAATGCGCCGGGCTGCCAGCATTTTTCAGTCGTAATACCGCTGCTCCATGCGATAGTTTCAGCTTCGTTCAAAACATAAGGATTAAGGTTTTGTGTCTGGGGAACACCTGCATATGTGCCGGTTATAGTTTTTATATGACCGTTGGAATCATATGAAACCTTGTCAATATGTGTCGAACGGTATCCTTGGTTGGTAAATCCTAATGCCTTGGTAACTGTTTGTGCGTGATATGTGATATAAGTGCTTCCGTTGAATTCAAAGAAAGCGTGGTGGTTATTGCCGCCGATTCCAAAGAAGGAATAAGGATTGCTCAAAACCTGACCTACAAATGTAAACGGACCCATCGGACTATAGCTTTCCATAACACAGATATTGCCTCTGCCTGTCGAAGCCAAATTGTTCGAGAAGTTAGAGCAATATGTATAGTAGTATCTTCCGTTTGCCTTGTGAATACCCGAGTCTTCAAAGATGCCGGGTGCATTGATGGCTACTGCATTACCGTCAAGCTGTACCATGTTAGGCGCAAGCTTAACGACTCTTGCTGTGTTGGGATAATCGTCAGCGCCTGCAGGAACACCGCCGCCATAGTATAAGTAACCTGTTCCGTCATCGTCTACAAATACAGCAGGGTCAAACAGCCATGTTACGCCGCTGGACGCCTGTGAGCCCCAAGAGATAAGTCTGCTGCCTGTTGCGGGTTCTCTGAACGGGCCGATAGGGGAATCAGCTTCTAAAACGCCGATACCGCTTGCATTATCAGCAAAGTAGAGGAAGAACTTATCTTTGCCGTTTATATTCTTATAACATGCGGCTGGTGCCCACGAGTTATTAGCCCATGTTGCAATGTCCTTGACTGGTATTTCGCCGTGATCGACCCAGTTTACCATGTCACTTGATGAAATAACGTTGATAGTGTTAATATAGCCATAGTGGTTTTCACCCGAAGGATTTCCTCTGTAATCCTTGCTTGTTGCATCATACTGCTGGCTGTCATTTGTCATGTAAATATAAACTCTGCCGTTATAAACCATTGCAAAGGGGTCTGCGCCGAACTTGTGGTCTATCAAGGGGTTTCTGTTATTTTCGTTTTTAACCGAGCCGCTTACCAATCTTCCGCTATCACTTGCTGCGAAAACGGTGAGTGAACTTGCCATCGAAAGGATAAGTGCCAGAATTATCGCCATACAGGTAATAAGTCTTTTTATCATATAACTATCATCTCCTCGCTTTTATTTATAAACAACAGCTTTTTCCTTAAGCTTTTGTTTTATAAAAAGCCCCGAATGCAGATACATGCTACTGTATCATAGCATTCAGGGCTTTTAAATTTTGACTTATGCTATATTAGATATTTACTTGTTTTGCTTTATATAAGCTGTCATTATCCGCAGTACTCAAAGATCCAAATCTGGTTATCGTTACCATAGTAACCCCACTGGCAAACGTTAGTGCCGTCGTGTGTGTTCCAGTTGTAAAGGTCAAGGCCCTTGGTGTCATTAGATACTCTGGTTACGATGCCGTATGTGCCGAGAGTATCGGTTCTCATGATCTTGAAGTGCTGTGCGGTTGCACCGTTATCAGAATAGGTCTGAATGTTGGTGCCGTCGTTAGCTTCGCCGTACTGCACATCCAGCATGTAGCCCTGGCCGTTTTTAAGGGTGATGTAACCGTTGCCAAGGTTAGTTAAATACCACTTCTGGCCCTGTGCGCCTGTGCCTGTGCCGATTTCAACATTAACACCGTTGCCGCCTGCATTGTTTGCAACCTGCAAATACTTGTCAGCGTAAGGGCTCTTGATGTAGTACCAGCCGTTGCTGAGGTTTGCATAATCATTCAGCTGGCAGGGTTCAAATACCCATGTCTGGTTACCGCTGCCATAGTAAGCCCACTGAATAACGTTTGTACCGTCAGCAGTGCGGCCTTCGTAAACGTCTACGCCCTTAGAGTCGCCGGACACTCTTGTTACGATACCGTAAGTACCTGCTGTTCCGGTGTTAGCAAGCTTGAAGTGCTGTGCAGTTGCACCGTTAGAAGAGAAGGTCTGGATGTTAGTGCCGTCGTTAGCTTCGCCGTAAGCTACGTCGAGCATGCAGCCCAAAGCGTTCTGCAAGGTGATGTAACCGTCGCCGATGTTGGTAACGTACCACTTCTGAGCGTCAGAACCGTTGCCCGAGCCGATTTCAACATTAACGCCGTTAGCACCGGTGCTCTGAGCAACCTGCAAGTACTTCTGAGCATTTGTATTCTTGATGTAGTACCAACCATTGTTGATGGTTGCTGCGCTTACACCATTGTTATTGTTGTTATTATTGTTATTGCTGTTATTCTGAGAACCGGTCTTTGTGATAGCAATATCATCAACAAAGAAGGTTACCAGATCCTGAGCCGAATTGTTGGTAGATCCTGTTTCAATATAGATTTTAACATTGCTAAGGTTAGCATTGGCAGGAACGGTGTACTGACCGTTCATGATTGCCCATGTGTCGGAAGCTGTGCTTACAGACGCCATGTTCTGTACGGAACCGTCACCGTAAATAATGCTCATGATGAAGTTTGTGTTGCCTGTTGCATTTGCATTTTCAGATCTGTTATATCTGATTGCTGCGCTGATATCATAAGTTGCGCCCTGTTCTAAGCCACTGATGGTCTGAGCTGCGCCCTGGTAAGTTCCTGTTCTGTTAGAAACCTTAAGAGAAAGGTTGCCGGAATGAACGGTATAGTAACCCAAACCTAAAGAACAGCCATACAAAGCTTCCCAGTTATTTGTTCCGTCTTCAATGCCGCCGTTGACAACGAGGTTGTTGCCTGCGGGAACTGAGCTTGAACCGGAATTGGTGGAACCGCCGATAACGAAACCTGCGTCTTTGTAAGCGTCGAGGACACGGTAGTAAGCATACTTAGGATTGCCGATTGTCGAGAACAACAAAGGATTGTTTTCAGAAACCCAAGAGTTAACGTCAGAAACGCCCCAGTAGGTGATACCGGTGATGTTAGCGCCTCTCTTCTTAAGGTTAAGGATGTTTGTCATCAACTGATAAGCATAGTTAGCAAGGTCAACGTCGCCATTATTTGCAATGTCAAGCTCAGTAATCTGAACTTCGAAGCCTGCGTTGATGAAAGCGGTGATTGCCTGAGTGTAGTAGTCAACGCTGGGGAAAGTAGTACCAACGTGAGACTGCATGCCAACACCGTCACAGATCTTGCCATTAGAGTTGATGTAGTTGATCATAGTGATGATATCGTCAACTTCCATGTAAGTGTTGAAGTCGTTATAGAACAAGCTTACAGAGTCTGTAAGACCGAAGTAGCTGATGCAATCATAAGCGTACTGGAATGCATTCTTTACGAAAGAAGGATAGTTGTTTACACCGCCATAGATGTGCAACCAACCGGAATCAGTAGCGTGCTGATATTCGTTTACAACGTCCCAAGCATAAACTACGCTTGCATAAGGGCCGGTGTAGATGTGGTTCATAACGCTCTTAATGTAGTATTCCATACGGATATCCATATCTCTTTGGGATACATAGCCATAATTAGTGGAATAGCCTACTCTGAAGAACCAGTCAGGAGTCTGAGCATGCCATACCAAAGTGTGCGCACGCATCTTCAAACCGTTTTCATAGCAGATTCTAAGAACTTCGTCAACGGTGTCAAAATTGATCTTAGGTACGTATGTTTCTGTCATATAGGAAGGAACATAGTAACCCAAGCTCTTTGCGGTGTCCTGAGTGATGAGGTTAGGAGCCCAACCAAGCATTGCGTCAGGCTTCATTTCGTTTTCGAGTGTAATACTGTTATACTGCTTTTTAACTTCTGA
Source organism: Candidatus Faeciplasma sp. (assembly GCA_045537675.1). Taxonomy (GTDB): domain Bacteria; phylum Bacillota; class Clostridia; order Oscillospirales; family Ruminococcaceae; genus Faeciplasma. The sequence goes on from JAZSPX010000005.1 coordinate 6,511, forward strand.
TAAGACATTTGCGTCTTTAAGCTGCCAAGAGTTGATACATGTTCCCATATTACCGAACAATGCTCCATATGTATTGAGCAATGTTTCGCCCGCAGCATTAACTTCTACATTGGTAACGAACACGGTTCCAATCAGCAAAGCGCATACGAGCAAGGTGCTGATTAATCGCTTAAAAACTAATTTCATATTTGCTAACCCTCCAAGTAAATTTTTTGTTGACATCACATTAAGCATCTTAGAATTGAAAAACAAATATGCTCGATTCCTCCTTTCCTTTGTGAAAATATTCAATCTCTAACATACATAACTTAAAATGTTGAGAGTATTTTAACATTTTATATAGTTTTTTTCAACAGCAGTTAATAAAAAATATTGATAATTTTAAAAAATCTATATTTTACCCAAATATTAATGAGATTTTTTAGCACTTTAAATATGTAAAGTTCGGCTTCGAGACATATTTATGCTTAATTTTTAAGCATTATTGCAAAAATATCTGTAAATATTATACAAAGATTATCAAAGTTGTGCACAAAATCCATACAGGTTGTTCATAAATCAGGCTGTAAAAAGGCAATGGATGTATGCCTGTGACCTAAGAGTAATTTGTTTCTTGCTCAATAAAAGAATCATTGTTTATTTCTGTTTTGACAATACTATGTAGGTTATAATATGTTTCAGAAGGCCGCACTGACTTTCGACCCTAATGCGTTCACAGAAAGATTTTTCGCAAAAAACTGCTACGCTTTCGCTTCGCGAAATCTACCTGAATTTCTGCTTACTCCATAAAGAGGAGATTCTGAACTCAATTTTTCGCCATAGTTTTATTAATGTGAAAGTTTGTAAAGCGAAAAATAACAGTTTGCTTCGCAAACTGAGAGTTCGAATCACATAATCTGATAATAAAACAAAAACCACCCCATTGGGTGGTTTTTGTTTTATGGTGAGCCACTGGAGATTCGAACTCCAGACCCTTTGATTAAAAGTCAAATGCTCTGCCAACTGAGCTAGTGGCTCGTTGCCCTTTCAGACAGCCATATCATTATATCAAACCAAATCTGCTTTGTCAATATAATAAACAAATTTTATTTAAAAATTTATACAACTTAACAAGTTCACCCCTCCCGCTTTTTGGCAGGAGGGGTGCGCGTTCATCAGTCTTTTGTTGTAATGTCATATCTGTTTATCGCTTTAACAATTGCTGCAAGTTCCTCTGCAGTTGGAAGCTCCTCTTTGCCGTATTGAGGAGAAGTCATCGCAGTGAACACAATTGCATATTTCTCGGAAACATATACATATTCCACCGCTGCACCATAGTATGGCACTGATTTACAATTAAGCGTAACATCACCCACGGTTATAGGGTCGCCGCTGTTTTCATAAAGTGTGTGAATATACGGGTCAACGGTCAGGTCGACCATTTCAATTATCAGCTCTGAAATCAAGCTCCAGCCGTCTTCTGCGCCCTTCTGATATTTCGCTCTCACATATCCCTCAACCTTTACCAAGTCATATCCCTCGGGTACGGGCAACAATCTGTATCTTATATCACTGAAGTCGAGGTTGTAATTTTCAATGTCATTCATCTCCGTCCAACCCGTATGCACCTTGGGGTTCGGCTCAAACATTGCTTCTTCACGAATTTCTTCCTCTGTCCTCATGGGTGCGTGAAGCATGTCGTCAATCGCATCAAAAATCTCAAGAATCTGTGAATCATCAATATCGGGGTCATTTGCCCGGATATTGGTGACATAGTTGTCGCCCTTTGTCATATATACATATTCGTAATGATATACTTTCAGGCCGTTATCTGTTTCAAGTACCAACATTTCACCGTTATGCTCGATTTTAATATGAGCATCGGGGTAAACTTCATATATGTTTATACCAAGACTCGCATGGCCATATGCAACACTTTCGCTGTCTTTACCATAATCGATAGAGTACGAGGATCTGTAAGGGTTAAAATACGTGCACTCATATCCTTCGGGAATCGGCAAGTCAGCTTCAATTATCATGGCTCCAATATCAAGCACACGTTCGTTTTTGTTGGGGTAGGGCAGGTCGGTAATAAATCCTCCGCCTGTGCGGTCAATGTTATTGCCAAAATGAATAACCTTCATTCCGTCCTGTCCCGCCACAATCGCAACCGTTGCAGCCAACGCAAGAACAACAATAACCGCCGCAATTAAAATCCTTTTAATCGTAACTTTCATTCTGAATGCAACCCTCCTTTTAAGTCCTTCTGCTTTTTCTTCAAATTCTTTTGTAAATTGGTACTTAACCGGCACGTCGCCCGCAAGCTTAAGCGTTTCACACCTGTCACATTCCGCAAGCGCCTGCCTAATGACCTCAAACTGTTTTTGGTCAAACATTTTCCTCTCCTCCTTCTAAAGCATCCTTCAAAATCTTAATGCCTCGGTTGATCCTGCTTTTAACTGTCTGCAAAGGCACACCAAACAGCACCGAAATCTCTTTGTTGCTCATTCCATAGAGGAATTTTGCGCTTAAAACATCACGGTAGTGCGGCTTCATCCTAACAATCGTCTCAATCACACGTTTGCACTCATCTCGGTCAATGATTTCTGCCGCAATGTCAATGTCATCGGCATATATCTCAATTATGGGAACCGCAAGTCTGCGCTTTTTTGCAATGTTTATTGCGTGGTTTTTTGCCGCCTTAACGGCATAGTTCTCGCCGTGCTTTGTGTCGGGGTCGGGCATCGAGGAAACATTCTTCGCAATCGCAAAAAGCGCGTTCTGCACAGCCTCTTCAGCATCGTGATGGTTTTTCAAAACCGTAAATGCCGCCGACATCATCTTGTCACGGTGCATGTTATAAAGCCTTATAAACCGCTCTGATTGATAATCGGCATCAATCTGCGATATGTAAAACGAGAGCATCTTAACCCCTCCTTATTTCGTCTTTCACTAATTATTACAACCAAAATTCAATAAAGGTTGCAAAATTCATCAAATTTATTTTTAAATAAATTTTTCGGTTTGTCAAACCCTCTTTTTGGCAAGAGGGTAGCGTAAAAACAAAAAACCTCCGCCTGCATAAAGCAAGCGAAGGCTTAATTTTTGTGTTTTACTCCAGCTCGAATGCGCCTGTGTAAAGCTGGTAATACGTGCCCTTTTCTTCAATAAGCTTGTCGTGGTTGCCGCGCTCAATAATTCTGCCGTGGTCCAAAACAATAATTACGTCCGAGTTCATAACGGTCGAAAGTCTGTGCGCGATAACAAAAACAGTTCTTCCTTCCATCAGCTTATCCATGCCTCGTGAAACGATAGCTTCCGTTCTTGTGTCAATCGAGGACGTAGCTTCGTCCAAAATCATAACGGGCGGGTCAACAACAGCCGCGCGTGCAATCGCAATAAGCTGTCTCTGTCCCTGAGAGAGGTTCGAGCCGTTGTTTGCAAGCACCGTGTTATATCCCTGCGGCAGTCTTGTAATAAAGTCGTCGGCACCTGCAAGCTTGGCAGCAGCAACACAGTCGTCGTCCGTCGCGTCAAGTCGTCCATAGCGGATATTTTCCAAAACTGTTCCCGTAAACAGGTTTGTATCCTGCAAAACAATACCCAAAGACTGTCTTAAATCAGCCTTTTTAATTTTGTTGATGTTAATGCCGTCATATCTCACCTTGCCGTCGGCAATGTCATAAAATCGGTTGATAAGATTTGTTATTGTCGTCTTGCCGGCACCCGTTGCACCAACGAATGCAACCTTCTGGCCGGGCTTTGCATAAAGCGAAATATCGGTGAGCACCTGCTTCTCTCCGTCATACGAGAAGTCTACCATATCCAGAACAACGTCGCCCTTAAGCTCGGTATAGGTTAATGTTCCGTCGCTGTGAGGGTGCTTCCATGCCCACTTGCCTGTGCGCTCGTCAGTTTCGATAATGTTGCCGTCTGCGTCAATCTGCGCATTTACAAGGGTTACATAACCGTCGTCAACCTCAGGTGTTTCGTCCATAAGGGCAAACACTCTGTCAGCGCCCGCCATTGCCATAACGATCGAGTTCATCTGCTGTGAAACCGTGTTGAAGTTACCTGTAAACTGCTTTGTCATGTTAAGGAAGGGGATAACGATACTGATAGTCAAAGGCATTCCCGAAAGGCTGAAGTTAGGCACGTTCCAAATCATCAATGCACCGCCAACAATCGCAACCAAAACGTAAAGCAGAATACCAATGTTGAAGATTATCGGTCCCAAAGCGTTTGCAAAAGCGTTTGCACGGTAGCTGTCTTCATAAAGTGCGTTGTTAATCTTGTCAAAGTCAGCCTGGCTTTCTTCCTCGTGGCAAAAGACCTTAACGACCTTCATACCGCTCATCATTTCCTGAACAAAGCCTTCGGTCTTGCCCATTGCCTTTTGCTGGCGCTTAAAGTATTTCTTCGAGCCTCCGCCGATCTTCTTGGTAACAAGCATCATTGCCAAAACGCCCAAAAGCACCAAAAGCGTCATCCAGCCGCTGAAGTAGATCATTATGCAAAGAATTACCGATACCACCATTATCGACTGCAAAAGCGCAGGCAAAGCCTGAGAAACAAGCTGTCGCAAGGTGTCAATATCGTTTGTATAATGGCTCATAATGTCGCCGTGGCGGTTAGTGTCAAAATATTTAATGGGCAGGTTCTGCATCTTGTTGAACATCGCTTCTCTCATTTTGCTTAAAAAGCCCTGAGTGATATAAGCCATAAGCTGGTTATAGGCAAACAGCGAAGCCAGCGACAAAACGTATAAAACAATCAGCACGCCGATAAGCGGCAGAATTTCAGCCTTGGCCGATGCCCAGTCGCCGCTTACATACCACTTTTCAATAACGGCAATTATCTGCTGGTTGAACAAAGCAGGTGCCGCCGAAACCAGTGACGAGAACAAAATGCACACAGCAGTCACAGGCACCAAAACGGGATAAGCCTGCCACAGCATTTTAATCACACGCATAAGCGAGCGCCTTTTTTCCTTGTCTAAACGAGGCTTTTGGGTGACTTCATTAGCCTTACTCATTGTCGCCACCTCCTCTGGTCTGCTGTTCATAAACCTCGCGGTAAATGTCGCTGCATTTAATAAGCTCGTCGTGTGTGCCAACGTTCATAATCTTGCCGTTGTCCATAACAATAATCTTGTCGGCATGCTCGACGGACGAAATTCTCTGTGCAATAATAATCTTTGTTGTCGAGGGGATAAACTGTGCAAAGCCCTGTCTGATAAGTGCGTCGGTCTTTGTGTCAACCGCACTCGTCGAGTCGTCTAAAATCAAAATCTTGGGCTTTTTCAAAAGGGCACGTGCAATGCAAAGGCGCTGCTTTTGTCCGCCCGATACGTTAGTACCGCCCTGTTCGATCATGGTGTCATAACCGTCAGGGAAGGCGCTGATAAAATCGTGTGCCTGTGCAAGCTTGCAGGCTTCAACCAATTCCTCATCGCTTGCGTCCTTGTTGCCCCAACGCAGGTTTTCCTTAATCGTGCCCGAGAACAACACGTTCTTCTGCAAAACAACCGCAACCGAATCTCTTAAGGTGTTAAGGTCATAATCCTTAACGTTCACGCCGCCAACGCTCACTTCGCCCACAGTCGTGTCATAAAGTCGTGAGATAAGCTGAACAAGTGTCGATTTGCTCGAGCCCGTACCGCCGATGATACCAACAGTCTCGCCCGAATTAATGTGCAGGTCAATATCATAAAGCGCATATTTTTCAGCTTCAGCCGAATATTTAAAGCTAACGTCCTTAAAGCCAACCGAGCCGTCCTTAACGTCATAAACAGGGTTTTCGGGGTTCTTAAGTGCCGATTCCTCGCACAAAACCTCGTCAATTCTTCTCATCGACTCGTGCGACATGGTAAGCATTACATAAATCATCGAAAGCATCATCAGCGACATCAGAATCTGCATGCCATATGTAAGCATTGCCGAAAGCTGTCCCACGTCAATGTCGGCACCGCTTGTGGTAACAATAATCTGCGAACCCACAAGCATAACAAAAATCATGTTAAAGTAAGAGCAGAACTGCATGATGGGGTTGTTAAGCGCAACAATTCGCTCAGCTCTGGTAAAGTCGCGTCTAATGTTATCGCTTGCCTTGCCGAACTTTTCTTTTTCATATTCCTCTCTTACAAAGCCTTTGACAACACGCATTGCCATAACGTTTTCTTCAATCGACTCGTTCAGCTTGTCATATTTCTTAAAAACAGCTCTGAACGAGGGCATTGCCTTGCGCGCAACCATCAAAAGCCCGAATACAAGAACGGGTACAACGATAACAAACGATACAGCCAAAGGGCCGCCCATGTAAAACGACATGATTACCGAGAAGATGAACATAAGCGGGCTTCTTATCGCCGAGCGTATTACCATCATAAACGACATCTGCACGTTTGCAACGTCTGTGGTCATTCTTGTTACAAGCGAGGCTGTCGAGAACTTGTCAATATTCTCAAACGAGAATGCCTGCACTCTTTCATAAAGCTTGCGTCTTAAATTTCTGGCAAAGCCTGCCGCCGCTTTCGAGGCCGTAAAGCCCGCAAGCCCGCCGAACAACAGCGAGAACAGCGCCATAATCAAAAGAATAACGCCGTGTTTTACAATCACACCAATCTCGCAGCCGGCTTTAATCTGGTTAATAAGGTTAGCAATCATAAACGGTATAAGGCAGTCAATAGCCACTTCGCCAACCATAAACAGCGGTGTTAAAATCGCAGGCTTTTTAAACTCGCCGATACACCGCAAAAGTCTTTTTAACATAAGCTTTCTTACTCCTTCTTAAGTCTTAACGTTAACTCTTTTATTTTACTCCTTTGCAATTGCATTGTCAATTGACAGTAAACCCGTTTAACCGTTTTATTAATAATGTTGACAAGTCAACATCCCTGAGGTATAATAACATTATAATGCAGAAAAAAGGAGATGCGCATTAAATGGTAAACCGTTTTGAAAGCTTTGTTTACGGTATAACTGTTTGCTACAAATATATTCAGAAAATCAAATCTGCAGAAATGACCGAGTTTGGGCTTAAAGGCACACACGCAATGTGTGTTTACTATCTTAACCGCCATCAAGATGGGCTGACCGCCGCCCAGCTTTCCACATTGTGCGAGGAAGATAAGGCGGCTATTTCTCGCACTCTTAGCGAGCTTGAAGAAAAGGGCTACATAGTCCCCGCGGCAGGCGAAAACAAAAAGAAATACCGCTCGCTTATCACCCTCACCGAAAAGGGAGAGGAGCTTGCCGAAAACGTAAACCAGCTCATCGACCAATGGGTAGGCTTTGGCGGCGACAACCTTGACGACGAGCAGCGCGAAGCATTTTACTACGCTCTCGACGTTATCTCTCAGAACCTCGGCAGCAAGCTGAAGGAAAGAATATAACGTCACAAATATCATTTGTGTTCTTTAAAAAATATTCAAAAACAAACAGCTCCTAAGCACCATGCTTAAGAGCTGTATTTTTTATGCAAACTTCGTCGTTACAAATCAATATCTATTCTATACTCGTCATCAATCAATATGTAGCTTTTATCATACTTCTCAGCCTGTGCCAAAACACGGGCGTTTTCTTCTAAAACGCTTTCCAAAGTGCAGTCCCCGTCGTCAAGGCGCTTTTCAATAACGCAAGCATATTTCTTAACGTTATCAAAATGCTTTTTAATATAATTCTCGCTCATCACAAGGCAATAATATCTTATTTCGTCAAGATATTCTTTTGCAAACCACTTTTCCCAATCAAAGGGCATGTAGCAACCTTCGACAACAAGATTTTGCTTGTTTTCTATGGCGGTCTTAATCATTTCACAAACGATCGGCCATAAATACGCAGTCAAATCATCATCGTCGCTCAAAGGTGTAAGCGTAGTGTTTCCGCTTCTTATCAAGCCCATTTTCAGGTGGTCGATTGACAGATATGGATATTTATATTCTTCAAGCAATCTCTGCGCAAGGGCAGTCTTGCCTGTGTGCGATGCACCCGTTACCAAAACAACCATCTTTTTACTCCTTGTTCCATTGCTGTAAATTAAATTATTAAGCCGACTTTTTCCACGATGAAGGCGACAAAAGAATTAAAATCGGGAATATCTCAAGTCGTCCGATAAGCATATCAAGGCTTAAAATAATCTTCGAAGCATCGCTCAAAAAGGCGTAGTTGCTCGAAGGCCCAACCTCGCCCAAGCCGGGGCCGATGTTATTAATGGTTGCAGTAACCGCAGTAAACCCTGTCGTAAGGTCAACACTGTCAAACAATGTAACCAAAACCGTGCTTACAATAAAAATTACAATATACATTATAATGTACGAGGTCGCACCTCTCACGGTTTCGTGGTCAGCAACCTTGCCGTCAATCTTAACCGACTTAACCGACCTTGGGTGAAGAATGTAATGCACCTCTCGCTTGGCGTTTTTAAGCAGAAGCATTACTCGTCCCACTTTAATGCCACCGGCTGTACAACCAGCCGAGGCGCCGCAGAACATTAACAACACCAGAATAACATGCGTTAAAACCGGCCACTGTCCAAAGTCAACAGTAGAATATCCCGTCGTGGAAACGATAGACGCCACCTGGAAGAATGCATGTCTGAAGCTTTCCTCAAAGGTGTTATACATATTCATAATGCTTATTGTTATTGTTGTGACCGAAACCGCAACAATGCCTAAATAACACCAAAGCTCTTCGTTTTTAAAGGCCTTTGCAGCCTGCCCGATAAGCAGGAAGTAGAAAAGGTTGAAGTTAATGCCGCAAAGCATCATAAACGTTGCAATAACATACTGCAAATAGGGTGAATAGCTTGCGATCGAGTCGTTTTTAATTCCCAGGCCGCCCGTACCAACTGTGCCGAATGTGTGCAAAAGCGAACCAAACAAGTCCATTCCGCCAAACAAAAGAAGAATGACCTCAATCACCGTCAGCAAAATGTAAATGCCATACATAACCCTCGCTGTCTGAGAGATTTTAGGCACAAGCTTGCCGACTGTCGGCCCGGGGACCTCTGCCCTCATAAGGTGCATATACTTTGTGCCCTTAATGTCCGACTTGGGTAAAATAGCTAACACAAACACCAACACGCCCATGCCGCCTACCCAGTGGGTGAAGCTTCGCCAGAAAAGTATTCCCTTGCTCATCACTTCAACGTTATTGACGACCGAGGCGCCCGTTGTGGTGAAGCCCGAAACGGTTTCAAACACAGCGTCAACAAATCTGGGTATTTCGCCGCTTATAACAAAGGGCAATGCACCGAATACGGACATGATTATCCATGCCAGTGCTACGCACAAAAACCCCTCTCGAGAGCTTATCGTGGTTTCCTTCGGCTTTTTAAAGGATAGCAGCGCGGCAAGCGCCAACAAAATCAATATCGGGATTAAAAAGGGCAAAATATTCTCTTTATAAATAACAGAACAAATCAGCGGCAATATCATCAATATAGCCTCTGTGCCCAAAATCCTTCCCAATATATAAAGAAGCATTCTGTAATTCATAAGTCAGTTTTCCTTAAAGCAGAATTTCGTTCAGGTCGCTAACGGCGTGGTCTCCGCCTGTGACAACAATAACGCTGTCGCCTGCAGAAATAACCGTGTTACCGTCGGGTATAAGTACCGTGTTACCGTGTGTAACACATGCAATAAGCATGTTGGGCTTAAGCTTCAAATCCTTTAACGGCTTGCCGTTAAGGCTGCAATTATCAGCCGCAATAAATTCCAAAGCCTCTGCCTTGCCGTCAACAATTCGGTAAAGGGTCTTAATTCTGCTTCCGTCAAGGTTGTTAACCGCTCTTGCATATCTTAAAATCAGGCCTGCGGTCAGATCCTTGGGGTTAATAACACTGCAGTTTGCCACCACCGACGAGAACATGCCCAAAAGTGCGGTGCGGTTAATTTTGCAGATAGTCTTTTCAACGCCAAGCTTGTTTGCATACATCGACATAATAAGGTTTTCCTCGTCAATATCCGTCAATGCAACCGAGGCATCGAAGTT
>JAZSPX010000019.1:0-1693 GCA_045537675.1 Candidatus Faeciplasma sp.
CGGCACCGACGGCTCGGCACTTAAGCTTAACAACTTCACCGACGAATATTATGAAATTACGACCCACGAAAAAACCAGAATTCTTGAAGCCGAACTGCCCTCTCGCCATTGGGGCGGCTGGGGAGACTGGGGCGGCTGGGGCTGGTAGAAACGCATGAAATGCGTTTCTACCGAAAGAAATCGCTTTTGAACACGAAGTGTTCAAATTTCGCTGACGCGAAAACGCGATTTTTTCAACTACCTGCTTTTCTGCAGCTTTACTGCGGCGAAACCGCAATTTTTCCGATGCCTGCCGTTCAGATGGTTTGTAGATATGAAATTCACGAATTTCGCTGACGCGAAAACGCGATTTTTTCAACTACCTGCTTTTCTTCAGCTTTACTGCGGCGAAAATGTTTTTCAGCGCCACTGCTTATAAAGCGCTCGGCTAAGCTGGTCAAGGGATTAATAATTAAAGTAGTTTACAAACCCAAAAAGTTGTGCTATAATGCCCTTGACCATTTTGTTGCTTTGTCAACAATTTGAAAACGATTATTATTTAGGAGATTTGTTATGGCTAAAATTAAAGTAACCTGCGATTCGACCTGTGACCTTACAAAAGAAATTTACGAAAGTCTTAACGTTTCGGTAATGCCCCTGGGCGTTTATCTTGGCGAGGATTTCAGACGTGACGGTGCAACCGCCACCGCACTTGAAATTTTCGATTTTGTTGATAAGACAGGCACCCTGCCCAAGACCTCTGCTTGCTCGATCGGTGAATACACCGACTTCTTCAAGCAGTTTACCGACGACGGTTACGAAGTTATTCACATAAACATCGGCAGCGATTTGTCGGCTTCTCACCAGAATGCACGCTTGGCAGCCGAAGACCTTGAAGGCGTATACGTCATCGACTCGAAGAACCTTTCCTCCGGCTCGGGCCACCTGGTTATGGAGGCTTACGAGATGGCGCAGGCAGGCATGGAAGCCACCGACATTGCAGCAAAGCTTAACGAAATGGCACCTAAGCTTGAAGTAAGCTTTGTTGTTCAGACCTTAGACTACCTTCACAAGGGCGGAAGATGCTCGGGCGTAGCAGCTTTGGGCGCTAACCTCTTGAAATTGAGACCCTGTATCGACGTTAAGGAAGGTAAGCTTGGCGTTGGCAAGAAGTACCGCGGCAGCATGATCAAGACCCTGCGTGATTACATAACCGACAGACTTGCAGGCCGCGACGACCTTAACCTTAAAAGAATTTTCATAACCCATTCTCACGCCCCGGCCGAGGTTGTTGAAGAGCTTAAGGCACTTATTGCCGAGCTTCAGCCGTTCGAGGAGATTGTTGAAACCGTTGCAGGCTGCACCATCACAAGCCACTGCGGCCCCGACTGCTTGGGTGTATTGTTCTTTACAAAGTAATAAAAATTGCTCCTTCCGATTTTTTCGGAGGGAGCTTTTGTTTTTTAACGCTTTTTAATATAGGGCAGGCAAACAGCCAATCCCGACTTTTTTAAGGTTACTGTTTTTGTTCTTCTTCAAGGTCTTCGATAGCGGCTTTGACAGCGGCAATAACAAATGCCGAAAAGGTACAGTCTTTTCCGCAAATTGCATTTTCCACTTTTTCTATCAAGTCGTTGGGAAAGCGTATGGTTTTGTTGGTCGTAGGCGGAACAGTGGGGATTTTAAACTTTGACATAGCGCACCTCGCAATACA
>JAZSPX010000053.1:0-3408 GCA_045537675.1 Candidatus Faeciplasma sp.
TAAGGCTATCTCGGTTGAACATTGCCCTGATTCTGCAACACAGCGTGTTAATGGTGTTGCTTACGGCAGCCTTACCAAGGTTCAGTACTACTCTAACACATGCGGCCGTGTGCGCAACGCAAACGTCTTCCTGCCTGCTGATTATTCCGAAGATATGAAGTATCCTGTTTTGTATGTATTGCATGGATACTGGGGCAACGAAGACTCGATGTGCGACCCCAGCGACGCTTCTTTGACTACTGTTGAGATTATCAGCAACCTCATTGCAAGCGGCGAGGCTGAAGATATGATCGTTGTATTCCCTTACATCTTCTGTTCGAAGGAGCTTGAATACTGCACAGGTATGGATGGCACCAACAACGCAGCATATGACAACTTCATCAATGAGCTTTTCAATGACCTTATGCCTTATGTAGAGAACAACTACTCTATCGCTAAGGGAAGAGAAAATACTGCTATCACCGGTTTCTCGATGGGCGGAAGAGAATCACTTTATATCGGCTTCTCCCGTCCCGATGTATTCGGTTACATCGGTGCTATCTGCCCTGCTCCCGGCGTGACAGAGCTTATCCCTTCATATAATCTTAAATTTGCTTCTCAGGACGTAACTCCTTACGTTCTCTTACTCACAGCAGGCTCTAACGATACAGTTGTTTACAGCACTCCTGAATCTTATCACAATGCACTTAATGATAATGGCGTTGACCATATCTGGACCTATGTAAACGGTGGTTATCACGGCGGAAACTGCATTCGTTCCAACCTCTATAGCTTCTGCCGCATGATCTTTAAGCACCGTGTAGCAGGTTGAGCTAAGACATTTTTGGCGGTCAGATTAAGTATAGCAAACTGAAATTTTCCGCTTATTAAAACCCTCCCCCGCACTTTTGAGTGCGAGGGAGGGTTGTTTTTTTATATTATTTCTTGCAGGTCGGGCGAGCGTCGGGTTTCGCGCGGCGGAGCCGCTGTGGAAGCCGGTGCGAGCCTGCTTATTTGAAGAAGAGCGGCAAAGGTGCCAAGAAGGTGATGTCGTGTCTTTCGGCAGCGTCACCCTCGGCAAGGACGGCACACATGCCGACAATGTTACCGCCTGCGTAATCTACAAGTTTTTTAACAGCTTCAAGCGATTCGCCTGTGGAGATAACGTCGTCAACGATCAATACACGCTTGCCTTTGATGTAATCAGCCTCGTTCTGGTCAAGCCAAAGCTTTTGTTCAACTGCGGTTGAAATGGACTTTACGTTTACCGAGACGGGGTCGTGCATATAGAGCTTAGCCATTTTTCTTGCGACTATGTATTTCATTCCGCCGCCAATCTGGCGTGCCATTTCATAGGCCAGAGGGATACCCTTGGACTCTGCTGTGATGATAACGTCACATTCGGGGATTTCCTTAATAAGCTCGGTGGCGCATGCGACGGTCAGCTCAACGTCGGAAAACATGACGAATGCGGCGATGTCAAGCTTGTCGTTAACGGGGCAAATGGGAAGTTCACGGGTAAGTCCTGCTACGTTTAAGGTGTAAAATTCAGCCATGATTAATTCCTCCTTGAATATTAGCCTGCGGGCCATGTAAGTTCTCTGCCGGCAAGAACGTGGAAGTGAATGTGGGGTACTGTCTGTCCGGCATCGGCGCCACAGTTGGAAACAACTCTGTAGCCTGTTTTGTCAAATCCCTTTTCCTTAGCAACCTTTGCGATTGCAACGTAAATATCGCCGATGAGTGAAGCGCCCAAGGTTTCATCAACCTCGTTTAACGAAGAAATGTGGTGCTTGGGAATGAAAAGATAGTGAACGGGTGCGGTGGGGGCAATATCCTCGAATGCGAAGACGGTTTCGTCTTCATAAACCTTTTTCGAGGGGATTTCGCCCTTGATGATTTTGCAGAACAAGCAATCATCGTTATACTGGCACATTGTTGTTTCCTCCTTTAATATTCAAAATTTATTATTACTTTACAAATTCAGCAACGATTGCTTGAGCACCGTTGAGTGCGGCATTAACAAGGCTCTTGTCACCGACACCTGCCATTGCGCTGTCGGGTCTGCCGCCGCCCTTGCCGTTTGTAAGTGCAGCAATTTTGCCGACAATTTTACCAGCCATGGCGCCCTTTGCAACTGCCTGCTTGCCGCAAGCAACTGCAATGTTTGTGTTGCTGATCAATACACAGACGTTAAGCTCGTCCTTATCGCGAAGGCTTTCAGCCATCTGACGGAGTTCACCGCCGTTGGAATCTGCCATTACAGCGCAGATAAGCTTAACACCGTTAACGTCGGTTGCGTTATCTGCCAAGGAAGCGGAGCGCATTTTTGCAATTTCGCCCGAAAGCTCGGCATTTGCTTTTTCAAGGGACTTAACTTCGTCCATTACGCTTGCACAGCGTGCAACCAAACCTGCGGGGTTTGCAAGCTTAAGAGCAGAAGCAGAAGAATTGATGGTGTCGATCTGCGAAGCCATAAGCTCTAATACGCCGGTGCCTGTTACTGCTTCAATTCTTCTTACGCCTGCGGCAACCGAGGATTCGGAAATGATTTTGAACAAACCGATTTTAGAGGTATTATCCAAATGAGTACCGCCGCAGAATTCGATTGAAGCGTCGCCCATTGTGACAACACGAACGGTGTCGCCGTACTTCTCGCCAAAGAGGGCCATTGCGCCAAGCTTCTTAGCTTCGTCAATAGGCATTTCTTCCATAGTGATGGTAAGAGCCTCTAAGATATATTCGTTAACCAAAGCTTCAACAGCCTTGATTTCGTCAGCAGTCATGCCGCTGAAGTGAGAAAAGTCGAAACGGCATCTTTCAGGGTCAACATAAGAGCCTGCCTGATGAACGTGGTCGCCCAAAACCTTGCGCAAAGCTGCCTGCAACAAGTGTGCGCAGGAGTGGTTTCTCATGGTGGAAAGGCGGGTGGTCTTATCAACTTCAAGCGAGGCTTCCTGTCCTGCTTCAACAGCACCCTCGACAACCTTGGCGGTCAAAACGATCTTTCCGCCGACTGCCTTTTTGGTGTCGGTAACAACGCACTTACCTGTCTTGGTGGTAACTGTGCCCTTGTCGCCTACCTGTCCGCCCGATTCAGCGTAGAACGGGGTGTTCTTGGTGATGATGTAAACGTCATCGCCTGCGCCTGCGTTTTCAATGATCTCGTCGTCGGTTGCGAGGTAATCGATAACCTCGGTCGAGGACATCTTATCGTAGCCGATGAACTTGGAGGAATACTCTTTTGGCATCTTGTGGAAGATGGTTTCATCGGCACCCATGTATTTAGAGTCGCCGCGTGCAGCACGTGCAGTTTCTTTCTGAACGTTGAGAGCTTCCTTATAGCCTTCTTCGTCACAGGAAAGACCCTTCTCCTCTAAGATTTCACGGGTAAGATCAATCGGGAAACCGTAGGTATCGGAAAGGGTG
>JAZSPX010000231.1:0-26256 GCA_045537675.1 Candidatus Faeciplasma sp.
ACCACGTAAGCGCTGAGAGCTTCCCTGCAGGCTGCGAAGAAATGACAAGCTGGTATTATTTGGCCGAGCTTGACGTTTGGGCAGAGGCAGGCACCAAGACCCTTATCTGCTTCGGCGACTCGATTACCGACGGCGCTGCAGGTATCACCAACTCCCTCCCCAGATATTCTGACACCCTTGCAACCCTTTTGGCAGATGACCCCGACTATTCCAACGTATCTGTTGTTGGTAAGGGCATCGGCGGCACCGTTTTAAGAGGCGAATGGGGCACCGCAGGTATGGCAAGACTTGAACGTGACGTTTTGAACGTTGCAGGCGCAAGATATGTAATCGTTCTTTACGGCGTAAATGACATTGGCGGCGCACAAAACGACATTTCCGATAGCCTTATCGACTCGTATAAGAGCATTATTGAACAGTGCCACGCAAAGGGCATTAAGGTTTATGGCGCAACAATCGTTCCCTTCGGCGGCAACGGTTACTATTCCGACCTTCACGAAGAAATCAGAGTTAAAGTCAACAAGTTCATCATGTCCGATAAGTCCGGCTTCGACGGTTACATCGACTTTGCAGGCGCACTTGCAGACCCCAACGACGAAACCAGAATGGCCCCTGAATATAACGTTTCTGCTTGGAACGACTGGCTCCACCCCGGCAACGAAGGCTATAAGAAGATGGGCGAAACCGCTTATGAAGCTTTGAAGGCTATCTGGGACGCTGAAAAGTAATTTTGAGCCGTTCCCCGCGCCACCGCTTCGGCACAGGTGCTTCGCACCGCACCTTCGCGACGGCGCTTATAACCTAACAAAAAAAACAAAATCCCTCGAATTATCGGGGGATTTTTTGTGCCTACTTGAAAAGAGAAAAAAGATAATATATAATGAAATTGTCAAATTATCTTTAATTTTGGAGGAAGTATGCTTAAAAGAGAAACTTACCTTGAATACATTAATATTTTAGAGGACGAGCTTGTGCCTGCAATGGGCTGTACCGAGCCGATTGCCTTGGCATATGGTGCCGCAAAATGCCGCAGTGTTTTGGGTGCTCTCCCCGAACGAATTGAAGCGCACTGCTCGGGCAACATTATTAAAAACGTAAGGTGCGTGACTATTCCTCATTCGGGTGGGCTTTGCGGAATTGAAGCCGCAGTTATTCTGGGCGCTGTCGGCGGCGACTGTAACCGCAGCTTAGAGGTTTTGACAAGCGTTGAGGACGACGATGTAGCCCTCACCCAAAAGCTTTTAGACGATAACATCTGCCAGGTTTCTCTTTTAGATTCGCATCACGCTTTGCACTTTGTTTTAAAGTTCTTTAAAGGCAACGACAGCGCCGAGGTTGAAATTAAAAGCTCGCACACAAACATTACGAAAATAATTAAAAACGGCGAGGTTTTGTGGGATATTAACGTAACCCCAAGCAAGCGTGAGCTTGATTATTCTAAGCTTAACTTAGACGATATTTTTGAATTTGCAAACACCTTTGAAATTAACGACCTTAAAGCCCTTTTGGATACGCAGATCAACTGTAACATGGCTATCGCCGAGGAGGGCTTAAAGGGTGGCTATGGCGTTGGCATTGGTAAGATGATTAGGCTTGCCTATGCCCAAAGTGTGCTGACCGAGATGAAGGCACATGCGGCTTCTGCCTCGGAAGCGAGAATGGGCGGCTGTGAATTGCCTGTAGTGGTAAACTCGGGCAGCGGCAACCAGGGCATTGCAACCTCGGTGCCGGTAATTGTTTATGCAAGATATTTGGGCTTAAGCGACGAACAGCTTTACCGCGGGCTTGCTTTTTCTAACCTTTTAACCGCTTTTCAGAAGATGTATATCGGTAAGCTTTCGGCGTTCTGCGGTGCGGTTTCGGCATCGTGTGCTTCGGGTGCGGCGCTTACCTATTTAGACGGCGGCAACATTACACAAATTCACAACACCATTGAAAACACGCTTGCGAACATTCCCGGAATTATTTGCGACGGTGCAAAGGTTTCGTGTGCGGCAAAAATCTCATCGGCCTTGGATGCCGCTTACCTTGCACACAGAATGGCAATGCAGAACCGTGCCTACCAAGCGTTTACAGGCATTTTGCAGGAATCTGCAAACGAGACTATCTCGTGTGTGGGCGCCATTGGCAAAGACGGCATGAAGGAAACCGACAAGGAAATTTTAAGAATTATGCTCGGCAATGGAAAATAAATAAAATTCACCCCTCTTACCCTTTAAGTAAGAGGGGTTTTTCTATTTCAAAAACTGCGCTGCGAGCGCCTCCACCGCCTTCGCACAGGCCCTTCGGGCCGCGCTACGGCGACGTCGGCGCACCTTTTACATCATTCATAAAGCTTCGCAAGGCCGCCCTCACTGGTTTCGCGGTAGCGGTGCGAAAGGTCACGGCCGGTTTCATACATCGTCTGCACAACAACGTCGAACGAGATTTTTCTCGTGTCGGTCAAAAAGTTTGCAAGGTTAATGGCGTTGATCGCCCTCATTGCGGCAACTGCGTTGCGCTCGATACAGGGTATCTGAACAAGCCCTCTTATAGGGTCGCAGGTGAGGCCCAAATGATGCTCGATAGCTATTTCTGCGGCATATTCAATCTGGTTAATGCTCATTTCATAAATCTCGCCAATTGCCGCAGCAGCCATTGCACAGGCAGACCCAACCTCGGCCTGACAGCCGCATTCGGCACCGCTTATTGAAGCATTGGTTTTAATAAGGTTACCAATAAGCCCTGCAGTTGCAATGCCGTGCAGAATTTCCATTTCGCTAAATCCGCGTTTATCTTTAACATATTTTAAAACAGCGGGCAAAATTCCACAGGCACCGCAGGTGGGCGCTGTGACAATCGTGCCGCTCGAAGCATTCTGCTCGCTTACAGCAAAAGCATAGGCACACACAAGACGGTTTTCTTTGGTTTCGGCGTTTTCATCAATATGTCGCTGGTTAAGAAGATATTTTGCTTTTCTTTGCACGTTTAAGCCGCCGAACAAAACACCCTCTGCCGCAAGCCCCTCTTGAACAGCGTTAAGCATTGCGTGCCATATCTTAGAAAGATAGTCCCAGATTTCAACGCCCTCGCAAAGCTCGACATACTGCCAAAGGCGCATATCGTTTTCGCGGCAATAATCTTTAATTTCGGCAAACGAATTTAACGGGTAAACCTTTTTGGGTACATAAACCTCGTGCCCTTTAATCTCAATGCTTCCGCCGCCAACGCTGTAAACCTCCCACATTCCAAGCTGGCTGTCGCCTTCATAAGCGTAAAGCTGCATGGTGTTGGGGTGGTAGGGTGTGGCGGTTTTCATATCGAAAACAATCTCGCATTTTCTGGGCAAAAACGTCTCTTCAATAATATAGTCGGTACGGTGTCCCCTGCCCGTTTTGGCAAGCGAGCCCATTAAAACTGCCTTGAATCTGTCGGCACTCGGGTACTCCTGCATGAAAAGCTTTGCCGCCTTTTCGGGTCCCATTGTGTGCGAACTTGAAGGCCCTTTGCCGATTTTATAAAGCTCTTTTAAGCTTTCCATTCCGGGTTCTTTTGGCTTTTTTTCGGCAGGTACGTGGTCAGCCCTTAAAAAATAGTCAAGAGGGATCTCGAATTCGTCGGCAATAGCTAAAAGTGTTTCTGTCGAGGGCATGGCAACGCCCGACTCCCACTTTGAAACCGCACGGTTGGTTACATTTACTCTTTCGCCAAACTCGGCCTGAGAAAGCTTGTGTGATTGTCTTAAAGTCTTAATTTTTTCGGAGAACTGCATTAATATCCTCCCCTTTCACCGAATATTCTACCATTATTAGATTTTATTTTCAATAGGATTTGTGATATTTGCTTGAAGATTCGTGCATTTTGATGTATAATAAAAAAGTATTGATGATTTTGACACAAGGAGAAAGATATGTCACGCAAAACAATGATTTCGGACTTTACGCAGGGCTCAATTCCAAAACAGCTTTTGCTTTTTGCATTGCCGCTGTTTTTGTCAAGCCTTTTGCAGGTTGTCTACAACATGGTAGACATGATTATTGTAGAGGAGGTTTTAGGCAAGGTCGGCCTTTCGGCGGTTGCCATTGGCGGCGACGTAAGCCACTTTTTAACCTTTGTTATCATGGGCTTTTCTAACGCCGGAAGCGTAATCATCTCGCAATATGTCGGTGCAAACAAAAAGCACGAGCTTGGCAAGTTTATTTGCACAATGTTCAGCTTTTTGGCTATTTGCTCTGTTATTTTAAGCGTTGTCTGTGTTGCCTTAAGACACCCGATACTTAAGGTTATGAACACCCCCACCGAAGCTTATGACGAAGCGTTAGCCTACTCGGTGGTGTGCATGGCGGGACTTATCTTCATTTCGGGCTATAACGCTGTCAGCGCCGTTTTACGAGGAATCGGCGACTCTATCCGTCCCTTTATTTTCGTAAGCATAGCCGCCATTTTAAACATTGTCTTAGATATTAAATTCGTTATATACGACAACATGGGCGCAGGCGGTGCAGCACTTGCAACCGTCATTTCACAGGGTGTCAGCTTTGTTTTGTGCGTAATATATCTGTTTATTCGCCGCAAACACATTGGATTTGAAATTGACCCCAAGGATTTCATACATATCAACTTTTCTATGCTTAGGGACCTTGTAAACTTAGGCATACCCATGGCAATTAAAAGTGCCGCAATCAGCTTCTCCCGCTTGTTTGTTAACTCGTGGATAAATTCTTACGGTGTGGCTGTTTCGGCATTCTCGGGCATTGCCGCAAAGATAGCTTCGGTTGCAAACCTTATTTCAAACTCGCTTAACACCGCAGGCTCGTCGCTTGTGGGACAGAACGTAGGTGCCAAGAAATATGAACGTGTGCCAAAAATTATTATGACTGTTTTTGGCGTAACCTTTGCAATCTGCCTTTCTCTTACCGTGGTAATGTTCATCTGGCCCGAGCCGATATACGGCCTGTTTACCGACGATGCCGAGGTTATGAAGGTTGCAATCGAATTCCTGCCTGTTCTGGCACTGTGGTTTTTGGGCAGCGCTTTGCGTGCGCCCTCTAACGCGCTTATTAACGGCAGTGGCAACACGAAGGTTAACTTTGCAACCGCAATTTTAGACGGCATTGTTTTAAGAATCGGTCTTTCTGTTCTGTTTGGTTTGGTGCTCGATATGGGATATATGGGCTTCTGGCTGGGCGACGGTCTTGCAGGCTTAACACCCTTCTTCATCGGTGTTGTATATTACATCAGCGGCGCATGGAAAAAGATTGCTATTAAAAACGTAGCAGAGGGATAAAATTAAGGGTACCCACACGGGTACCCTTTTAAGTTAGAAATCATCTTTCAAACCAAGCTTTTGCAAATTCGGCAACGGCGGGCACAAGCGCCTTAATCTCCATGTTGGTGGTGTTAACGCACATGTTATAGCCCCGCTTGTCGCCCCACGGAATGGCCGACAGAAGCGAGTGGCGGTTATATCTGCCCTTGTCGATCTTTTTGATTTTTGCCTTCATCTGGCGCTCGGTAAGAACCTCCCCCTCGGCAGCACGGCTGAAGCATCTTTTAATCTTCGAGTCCATGTCGGCATGAACAAATATTTTAAGAGGGTTTTCGTGTTCTAAAATAACGTCTGCATTTCGGCCGACAATAACACAGTCGCCCTTGGCGGCAAGCTCGGATATAATTTTCTGCTGCTCTCTTATAATGCTTGCGGCGGCGTGATTGATTGCACTTACGTGTGAAAGCGTGCTTGAATAGGTGATAGAAATATTCACAGCGCCCTTTTCAAGCACCGAATCGACATAGTTTTCGTCAAGACTGGCACGCTTTGCAATTTCGGTAACAATCTCACGGTCATAATAAGCAAAGCCAAGCTCGTCGGCAAGGCGTTTGCCAAGCTCTCGTCCTCCGCTTCCGAATTCACGGCTTATGGTGATTATTTTCATAATTTCCACTCCTTAAATTTCAGTTACTTTTGTTAATTAAAGTATACCATGTGCTTAACGCTTAGTCAAGAAATCATTTTCCTCTTTAAATTTTTATTTGTTTATGATATACTTAATGCAGACAGTTTAACTATTTTTTTACGGAGGCTGAAATTCATGACACAACAGCTTTATGACCTTTTTAAAAGGAATTTTCCCTATCTTAACGTTGGCGAGAATGCGGCTAAAAATCTTCTTTCCAACCCCGAAAACAAGGTTTTTGCCCGTTATGACAGAAACGGAAATTTAATTGCCGCCTCGGTAATTTATAAAAACGTGATTATAATGCTTGCGGTTGATAAAATTCACCGTGAGCACGGAATAGGCTCGGCTCTGCTCGACCTGAGCGAGAGCTATATAAAAAGCAACGGCGGCACAAAGGTCGTCTTTGGTGTTGGCGCAAGCGACTATTTAGCGCCGGGTGTGCCCACCTGTGTTAAGCCTGTTGAACAGGACCTTTGCCCCGACTGTTTGTGGGAAGAGCTTGATAACTATGGCTGCGAGTTTTTGTCTAAACGAGGATATTCGCACCACAGCAACGGCAATATCTTTGATATGGATATGATAATTGAAGATGATATGCAATTCGGCGTTTCCGTTGGCGACACTGTGGACGGCGTTACCTACCGCCTGGCGACCCCCGCCGACAAGGAAGGCGTAATTGCATGCTGTAACGCAGGCGCTGATTACTTTACTAACTTCTATAAAAGCGACGAGCTTTATAACGGCACGAACGAGTGCGTTCTGGTGGCAGAAACTGGCGGCGAAGTTGCCGGCAACCTTTTAATTGCCACCCATGGCGAACCGGGCACGATTGGTTGCGTTACCGTTTCACCCAAGGCAAGAGGTAAGAAAATCGGCTCGAGAATGAGTGTTGCCGCAACCTCATATATTAAAGAAAAAGGGCTTAAGCGCGCATTTTTAAGCTATACCTATTCGGGGCTTGATAAAATGTACGGTGCTGCCGGCTATAAAATCTGTGTTTATTATTTTATGGCACAAAAGGAAATTTAACGCACGAATTTAGTATTTCGAGGTATTTACAATGCGATACATAGCCTTCGACGTGGAGACGCCGAACCATTATAACAACCGAATAAGTGCAATCGGCATAACAGTTGTCGAGGACGGCAGGATAGTTGACGAGTTTTACTCGCTTGTTGACCCCGAAGCCCCGTTTGATTATTTTAACGTGGCGCTTACACACATCACCCCCGAAATGGTTGACGGTGAACCCAACTTCAAAGAACTCTGGCAGCAGATAGAGCCGATAATGTCAAGCGGCATGCTTGTGGCACACAACGCCGTATTTGATATGAGCGTTCTCTCGAAGTGTTTAAAAGACTATGACATTGACTGGCAAACCGAAACCCGTTATGCCTGCACCTGTCAGATGGGCAAAAAATGCCTGCCGGACCTTGAAAACCACTGTCTGAACACCATGTGCGACGAGCTTAACCTAACCCTTGACCACCACAATGCAGGCAGCGACAGCCACGCCTGCGCCGAGCTGTTGATTTATTACATCAACCACGGGTTCGACCCCGAAAAGCACGCAAGACCTTATGATATAACCAGGGCAAGAACCATTAAGCACGAAAAAGTGCCAAGATAAAAACAACCCACCGCGATTTTTTCACGGTGGGTATTTTTTTAAATAATGGGTTCTGCGGCGCCTGTAACGCTCCACAAAACAAAGAATATAACTGCCAAAGCCAAAACAATAAGTCCGACGATCAAAATGTGATAGGGCGGAGTTTTGCCCTTGCGCTTTTCACGCTTTTCCAATACATATTCATAATATCCGCCTTCGCTCGGGTCTTTCTTCATCGGCGTAAACAGATATTTAAGAGATTTAAAGCCAAAGCCGAAGATATCAAATATTCCGCTGAGCGATATCCACACAAGTGCGCCCATGCCAATATATAAAATAGAGGCGATAAACAAAGCATCACTAATTCCCGCAAAAACAAGCGAAATATTGTCGCGCTCAAATACACCCATGAACACTGCAAATGCAGTTGACAAAATCAGTGCAGATGCCAGTGTATAAAGATAATTTTTAAGCATTGAATTGGATTTTTCAGTCATGTTTAATTAACCTTAATCTGTTTTAGTCTTTAAGCTCGGTAAGAATCTTTTCATATTCAGCAGTGTTGCAATGAACAAAGTGACCGGGCTTAACCTCTCGGAGTGTGGGACCTTCCTTAGAATAATCGTGTTCTGCCAAGGGGTTATATACAATTCTTGTGCGCTGCTTTTCATAAGCAGGGTCGGGCAAGGGAATTGCAGAAAGCAAGCTCTTGGTATAGGGGTGCATGGGGTTCTTGAAAAGCTCGTCAGAATCTGCAAGCTCTACAAGCTTACCAAAGTACATAACACCGATTCTGTCCGAGAAGTATTTAACAACAGACAGGTCGTGGGCAATGAACAAAATGGTAAGGCCAAGTTCATGTCTTAAATCGTTCAAGAGGTTGATAACCTGTGCCTGAATGGAAACGTCGAGTGCAGAAACTGGCTCGTCTGCAATGATAAGCTCGGGCTTCATGATAACAGCACGTGCAACACCGATTCTCTGACGCTGACCGCCCGAGAATTCGTGAGGATAACGGGAAGCGTGTTCTTTAACCAAGCCAACAAGCTCGAGCACTTTGAACACCTGCTCGTCAATCTTTTTCTTGTCAGTTTCCCCTCTTATAACCAAGCCCTCTGCAATAATGTCTCTTACTGTCATACGGGGGTCCAAAGAAGCTATGGGGTCCTGGAAGATCATCTGAATCTGGGTGATGAATTTCTGCTTCTTTGCCATCTTACGCTCGCGCTTATATTCAGCGACAAGCTTAACTTTTTCGTCGCCTGTTGCTGCTTCAATCATGGGAATGTATTTTGCATCTACTTCCTTAACAGCTTCGTCGGCGTAAAGAGAATCGCACTTTTTGTGGTCGTGAATGGCCTTGGCCATTTCCTTTCTCTGTTCGGAAATGAATTTTTCAGCCTCTGCCTTAAGCTCTTTGATCTTAGCAGCGTCGCCCTCTGCTGCAGCAATATCTTCTTTAAGCTTCTTTCTTGCGTCTGCAATAGCAACTTTATAAGAGCGTGTGCCTGCGCAAATTCTCTTGCCTTTGAAGTAAATGTTACCCGAGGTGATGTCGTAGAGCTTAATGATGGAACGGCCGGTAGTTGTCTTACCGCAGCCTGATTCACCAACAAGGCCGAAAACCTCGCCCTTTTTAATGTCAAAGCTTACGTTGTCAACTGCCTTGTTTATTTTAAAGTACTGGCAAAGATTTTCAACTTTAAGGAGAACTTCATTATTGTTAGCATTATTAGCCATTGTTTTCTTCTCCTCTCTGTTTCATTCTTTCAATTCTGTCTAAAATAATCTTGGGAGGCTGAGCCTTAGGCGCATCGGGATGTAAGAGCCATGTTGCAGCGCTGTGTGTCTCGCTTATCTTGAACATCGGAGGCTGAAGCTCGAAGTCGATTTCAAGAGCATATTTGTTTCTGTCAGCAAATGCATCACCGACAGGGGGGTAGATCATGTTAGGAGGTGTGCCGGGGATAGCTTCCAACTTTTCGTTGGTGTCAAGGTCGGGCATAGAGGAAAGAAGTGCCCATGTATAAGGATGTGCAGGGCTATAGAATATATCCTCTGATGTGCCGTATTCAACTATCTTGCCTGCATACATAACAGCAATTCTGTCAGCCATGTTAGCAACAACGCCCAAGTCGTGGGTGATGAAGATGATGGAAAGCTGACGTTCTGCCTTTATCTTGTTAATAAGCTCTAAAATCTGTGCCTGAATGGTAACGTCAAGCGCAGTTGTAGGCTCGTCACAAATCAAAATATCAGGGTTAGCAGCCAAAGCAATTGCAATAACAATTCTCTGTCTCATACCGCCCGAGAACTCGAAAGGATACTGCTTGTAACGCTTTCTGGGCTCGGGGATACCTACTTCTTCCATAAGTCTTAATGCCTTATGCTTAGCCATTCCCTTTGTTACCTTGTTAACCGAGTCGGAAGCGTTAGCCTTAAAGAAGTCTACCAAAGCAACGGTTTCGCGTGCAAAGTCGCGGTCTGCGCTTGCAGCCAAAACTTCGGTATATCTGTCTCTGAGTCTTATGATAACGCGTCTGATATCCTCTGCCGAGGCGTCAAGGTCAACCAAGGCTGCGGGAATAACCTTCCAATCGGGCTTTTTGCCGCGGGCGCAAAGTCTGTCATACTTAGCCTGCTGCTTATCGTGTGCCTTCTGCGAAGCCTTATTGCGTACGATTCCTGCAAAGTAAGAATCGATAGCAGATTTAAGACCGGAAGCAAAGGTATAGGCAACGCTGTCCTTGTTGATTTCAAGTCTGTCGATAGAATCGTTGACAGCGACAGATAATTTCTTCTCCCATTCCTTACATTCCTTCTTGTCAAGAAGGGCTTTAGAGAACACAGGCAAGCTTTCGTCTAAAAGCTTGATGACGTTTGCTTTCTTTTCGTCATAAACCTTTGCGGAATATCTTAAAGCTGTTTCGGCACTTGCCAAGAAATCAGTCATGAAGTTATCGTTTAAATACTTCAAAAGATATGCGTCAAGCTCCTTAACAGGAATTTCAGGCAAAGGCTCGTTTGCGAACTTAAGGAAATAACCCATTCTGAAGAAGTTGGGTACTTCTCTTTCCAAAGCAGAGCTTAAAACACTTCTCATGTCCTTCAAAATGTCAGACATCTTGTCAAGCTCAGTTTTCTTAACAGCCTTAAGCTGAGAGATAAGGTCTTTAAGAGCTGCTTCGTTTCCGTCTGCAACAACATACTTGTCAAATGTCTTCGATGCCAAAGAAGCAACGTCGTTAACCTTTTCTTTAAAGTTGGTTAAAGCATTCTTTTCAATGAGGAAAATGCCGTCATCGATAGAAGACAAAGCTTCGTTAGCTGCTTCCACAGCTTCGTTATAAGACTTTTCAATTTCAATGTGCTTAAATTCAAATGCGTCAAAATCCTTGCACTTTTTGGTGAACTGTTCTGCAGGAGTATCGGGGTTAGCGGCAATCATTGTTTCGTTCAAAAGCTTCAATGTCGAATTGAATGCCAATTTCGATGCACGCTGTCTTGCTTTTCCCTTTAAAATCATAGCTTCGGTAAGCTGCTTACCGATTCTCATAATGGGGTTAAGGCTCGAAAGCGGATCCTGGAAGATCATTGCGATACGGTCGCCGCGGATTCTGTAAAACTCATCTTCGGTAATCTTCAAAAGGTCCTTACCGTCATAGATGATCTCGCCGCCCTCGATAATGGAGTTGCCGGCAAGAATGCCCAGAATTGCCTTTGATGTTACAGACTTACCCGAGCCTGATTCGCCAACGATTGCAATGGTTTCACCCTTGTTTAAGTCAAAGCTTACGTCTCTGACTGCCTGTACCTTACCGTTAGCGGTTTTAAAGGATATACGCAGATTTTTAACTTCAAGTTTCTTTTCCATAATTTAGTCCTCCACGCCCTTGAGAGAAGGGTTAAATGCATCTCTGAGGCCGTTACCGAAGAGGTTGAACGAGATCATGAGAAGTGAAATGAAAATAGCGGGGAACAGGATGATGTGGGGGTAGGTTGAAACAACTGCGTTACCGCCCGAAAGGAGTGTACCAACGCTGGTCATGGTGGATGATTCGAGGTTAACGATGCCCAAGTAAGTGAGGTTTGTTTCACCAAAGATTACACCGGGGATAGAGAGTACGGAACCGGTAATGATTGTACCCATAGCATTGGGGAAGATATGCTTGAACATAAGTCTTCCGTCCTTGGCACCAAGTGTTCTTGCAGAAAGTACATATTCCTGACGCTTGAAGCGATAGAACTGCATTCTCGTTCTCGATGCCATGCCTATCCAGCCCGTCAGCACGAAAGCAAACAACAGCGACCAGACAGGTCCTACCTTATTTGCTAAATGCAACTGGAAGAGTGAGTGCAAAACCATGCCGGGAACGCCGGACAAAACGTCGGATACACGTTCCAAAACAAGGTCGATTACGCCGCCGTAATAACCTTCGATAGCGCCGTAGATAGCACCGATGAAGAGGTTGATTACAGAGATACCGATAGCGAGCAAAAGCGAGAATCTTGCACCGGCAGCAAGTCTTGTCAGAATATCCTGACCCTTGGCATTTGTGCCGAACAGGAAGCTGGGCTCTAAGCCATAACGGTACTGGAAGTAGGTGTAGGTAAATACTCTTACCTTATAGGACTTAGCTTCAGAGGTACCGCCTATCTGAGCATAGCGATAGCTGCCGTCGTCGCCTTCAATTCTCAACGAATCGTAACCGTCGTCGGTTCCGCTGCTCTTGTAAAGTGCCTGATAGTTACCGTCTTTGTCAAGCTGTGGTGTGCCCTTCTGGTCGCACTGGTACCAGATGTTAGCGTCAGCCTCTAACGATTTGAGCTTGAACGAGGAGGTGTTAACTGCAGGATAAATTACCTGCACGCCTGTTTCGTTCTGCCACTGCTGAATTGCCTTGAACTCGGACTCGGTAAGTGTCAAATAAATCATACCGTTCTTGGTATAAACGTCCTCGCGAACATCGTAATAGGTGGTCTTGGAGGAACCCGAGTTGTCGGAATAATCTGCTTTGTAAATGTCTGTATAAACAGTGTGTCCTGTTTCAGTCTGAATAGCGCTGAAATAAAGGAATTCATTTTTGTTAACGGTTACGTTTCTTGTACCGTTCCAGAAATTAATGCCAAGCTTAACAAACAGATCGTTTCTGGGCAAAAGCTTAGTATACTGCAAATAGGTGGTGTCAGTAAGGCTTTCGGTATAGTTGTTTGCACAAAGGAAAGGAACAAAGATAGCAAACAGGATCAAAAGCAAAACGATTACCGCAGCAACAACCGACGATTTGTTCTTGCAAAAACGTCTCCAAACGTCTTTCGCATAGCTAACAGGCTTGGTGTCGAACTTCTTGTCCGAGATATAGTCGTTGCTGTTAACAAAACGCAGTTTTTCAACAGGTACATTCTTAATATCCATAGCTTATCTTTCCCCCATTCTTATACGAGGATCAATAAATCCATAGCTTAAGTCGATAAGAATACCCGAGGAAAGACCGATGAGGGTATAGAATGCCGACAACAGCATATAGAAGTTATAGTCTCTTGCTGTGATAGATTTGATATATAAGGGACCTACGCCCGGGATACCGAAGATCTGTTCGATGATAAGAGAACCGCCGATGATGCCGATGAATTCACCGATAATCATCGGGAAAATGGGAACCATCGAGTTTCTTAAAGCGTGGCGAACAGTTGCCTGTCCACGGGTCAAGCCCTTTGTTCTTGCCAAAAGCATGAAGTCGCTGGTCAGAACCTCGCAAAGCTCGGCACGGGTGTAACGTGCAAGGCCTGCAATCGTACCGAATCCCAATGAAAGGATTGCGGGAACCAAAGACATGAACATTGCCCAAGTGAAGTAATCGTCGCCGGGCAGCATCTGCATCGGGAACCACTGGAGCCTATGACAAAGGAAATATTGAACGAAGAATGCCGTTACAAAGCCGGGCACCGATACGAATACCATGATGCCGGTTGAAATAAGGTGGTCCTGCCAACGGTTCTTTTTAAGGGCAGCATAAATGCCCAAAAGAAGACCGACAGGAACGCTGAACAGCATTGCATAAACGTTAACAAGCATTGTTGCAGGAAGCTTGCTGATAAATATCTGCCAAACGTCCTGACCGATATACAAAGCCTCGGAAAGTCCCCAGTCGCCGCCTAAAAGGGACTTCTGAAGGAAGATGCCATACTGGACGATAAGCGGCTTGTTATAGCCCAAAGCTTCACGTCGCATCTCAATAAGAGCCATGTCCTTACCAAACTGGTTTGCAGGTGTATTAGGCAACAGCTTGACAAGAACAAAACAGATCGAAATGATGATTAAAAATACCATTAACATCAAAGCGATTCGTTTTAAAACGTACTTAAACATAAGTAACCCCCCTGTGAATTTATGCCGGAAATTCCGGCTTTTAGTCAGCTCTTTCAAACATTCGCTTTAAAGAGCTGAAGTAATATAGCGTATGCGATTGCATTTGTACATTCTTGAACTTCAAGCGCATACATATGCAATCGCGAAAGCGCAAAATGGACCTATCAAGAAAATAAAGCCCTCGGGGGCAGAGAAGAATTTCTCCTCCTCCGAGGGCTTAGATTCAAGTTACTCTATACTGATCTTAAACTTAACAAATATTGATTATTTGTAGTTGAGGATACCGTTGTTTTCTGCAACGTATGCATCCCATTCGGTGTCAGTGTAGTTGTAGGTCATGTACTTGATGCCGCCGCGGCCTACACCGTAGATGTATTCTTCAGTGTAGTACTGGATCTGCATACCCTTAAGAGCTGCAGAAGAGTCGTCCATGATCGGGATCATGTTGTAGTTTCTCAAGATAGCGCCTTCGAGAGCAGCCAAGATGGTAAGTCTGGTATCGGGGTCGCCGTCTGCAGTACCGCAGGAGTATTCCATGGTAGTGCCGTCAGCAGCAGTGATTACGCAAGGAGTACCAACGATGCAGTATGTCCAGTCAAGAACAGATGCAGAGTAGTCTGTACCATCAATGTTTACAGTGAGCATTTCAGCAGTAGTATCCCAAGAGGGGTCATACTGGTAGTTAGGAGCAGTGTAAGCTTCCATCAATCCGTAAGGATCGAGTGCAGAACCGGTCCATCCCACGCCGAAGAGCATATCAACCTGGTTAGCCTTAAGAGCATCCGAGAAGCCGTTGCCCAAAGTGTCATCCTTAGAGAAGGTAAGCTTGCCTTCGAGCTTGGTGCCCTTAACAGCTTCAGTGTAGTTGTTAACCAAGAAGTCATAACCGTTGTTATAGAAGTTGGAAGTACCGTTGGGCTGACCGATCTTGATTTCGATTACGTCGTCAGCATCCATAAGACCAGCTTCGATAGCCTTGTCGTAAGCAATGTCGAAGTACTGCTTGCCCATTTCGAGGTTGTAACCTGTGATGGAAGAAATAGCTTCGTCCTTGTCAGCGTAAAGCTTGCCGTCGCCGATTTCGTTGGAAAGTGCCCAGAAGTCAACCAAAACGTCCTTAGCCTGTTCGGTGGTTCTGTAAGCTACACCGTTGTCAGGGTCAGAAATGATGATGCTGGAGAATACGCCGAATGCAGCGTTGTTAACAGGAGAAGTAGCCAAGCAGAACTCAGCTCTGTTAAGTGCGAAGGAAAGTGCCATTCTGAATTCAGGAATGGTAAGAATGGTCTTGTTCTTGTTAGCGCCAAGAGCTTCCTGAGCAGTGGTGAGTGCCTCAAGGTCAGGGTTCAAAGCGATGAAGAAGGTGGAGTCACCGGTGGTGTAGTAGGTGTGTTCAGACTTAGCGTAGTCCTGCATGTCAGCAGCGTCGAGACCGTAGGTGTCGAGTTTACCCTGCAAGAAGAGTTCAAGTCTGGTAGCAGCAGTTTCAACGTAGTCAATTACTACGTGAGTTGTCTGGTAGCAGCCGGGATATGCAGTGTAGCCATACCAGTTGTCGTTCTTAACGAATACCATCTGCTTGTCAGCCTGGAAGGTTTCGAGAACGAAGGGACCGTAGGAAGGAGTGGTTTCAGCAGAAGTACCGTAGGTGTTGTTGTAAACGCCGTCAGTAACAGATGCCAAAGACTCATAGAGGTCGGTCTTTACGAGCCAAGAAGAAGTAAGGCTGTAAAGGAGGTAGAAGCCGTCGAGAGGCTTGTCAATGATGAGAACGAGTTCAGTGTCGTTAAGTGCCTTAACACCTACAGCGTCGAAGCTGAGTTCGGGGTAAGTAGAGGTGTAGTACATGTAGTTAGGCAAATCAGCGTCTGTTTCGCCCCAGTTGGGGTTAGTGGTGGTAACGCCGGACAAGAGAGCAAGGGTTTCATCAGTTACAGGTGCGTAGCCGTTTTCGTCGTGAGCTGCGAGCAAAGCATCCCAAGTCTCAGTTCCGAAGTAAACATCGCCGTAAGCATTGTAGTAGTCAGCCAAGGAGTTGCCGCCGCACCAGTCCAAAGGAAGGGTAGCAGAAATGTAAATAGCTTCGCCGTTAACAGTGGTGTAAACGCCGTCGTCGCCCTTTACAAGGTCGTCCATGGTGTAAGCACCGGTAGCGCCGTTATCTTCATCAACGCTCTGGCCAGCGTAAAGGAAGTTCTTAGCATTGTGAACAACCAAAGAGCTGGAGTAGAGAGAGTCAGCTCTATAGTTCTGAGCTGCGGGGTTGAGCAAGAGTTCAGCAGACTTAACAAAGTCAGCAGCGGTGATGGGAGTGCCGTCATTCCACTTGAGGTCGTCTCTCAAGGTGATCTTCCAAGCCTTAGCGGTGTCACCTTCAGCGATGCCCCATTCTTCACCAACATAGTCAGCAGTTACATCTTCGGGTTCTGCGGTAGCCATTTCGGGTACGATCTTGTAACCGTCAAGGTTTTCGTTATAGTCGAAGGTGTAGAAGCCTACAGAAGTGTAATCAAGGGGAACAGCGTCTGTAGCGGTCTGGTAGGTGTGGGGGTTCCACAAAGTGGGGAATGTAGATGCGGATGTGTTGTAAGTATAAGTAGCGTTAGGATCAACTTCCTTGTCGCCTTCGTCGCCTTCGTTGCCAACGTTTTCGTTGCCTTCGTTGCCAACGTCAGGTGTGTCGTTAGTGTTGTCACAACCTGCAAATACAACAGCACAAGTCAGAAGCATTGCAAGTGCCATAAGCATTGCCAATACTTTTCTTAATGTGTTTGACATAAAAAATCCTCCATTATAAAATAATGTTTAACACGCAATTATCGCGTCATATTATAAGACAGGACACAGCAGGTCGGCATTCCTGCACATACTCCTTGCCATAATAATATTATCTAAATTATAACGATTGAACGATGTTTTGTCAAGTCTAAACACTTTATTGCGATGCAATATTTTAAGAATTGTGCGGTTTACACAGATTTACAAATGATTAAAAATACATGACACAGTGCATTAAAAGACAGTTTTTACTGTGTTTTTTAAAAAACAATGCATATTTACACCTCTGCAAATGCATAAAGTTTCATTTATTCATAAAACGGTTTTTAACAATATTTTTTAAAAATATGCTTTTTTGCGTTTTCTATTGTAATTTTATTAGAAATGTGGCAAAATATTTATTGAAAAAATCGAATGAAAGGAGAATTGTTGCAATATGAATTCTCTTTTAAGCAACATAAAATCACTGATTATTAAACTATATAACGCTCAGGCGTTACGGTATATAGTATCCTCGGGCATAGCGTTTATAATCGACTATGTACTTCTCTTACTGTTTGAAAGGCTGTTCGGCTCTTTTGTCTTAGCGCTCGAGGTTGCGGCAATCGCCGCGTGGATAATAAGCTCGCAGGTTAACTTCTGGATAAACCGAATTTGGGTGTTTAAGTCAGACAAATCATTCATACCCGAGCTTGGCGGGTATTACGCCCTTGCGGCAGTAAGCTTTTCGGTGAAAACATTTATTTTGTTAGAGCTTATGGTAAGGGTGCTTACAATCCCTCTTG
Source organism: Candidatus Faeciplasma sp. (assembly GCA_045537675.1). Taxonomy (GTDB): domain Bacteria; phylum Bacillota; class Clostridia; order Oscillospirales; family Ruminococcaceae; genus Faeciplasma. The sequence goes on from JAZSPX010000231.1 coordinate 17,482, forward strand.
CAATTGCAAAGCCTGTTGCCGAGGTTATAATGTTCGCCATTAATTTCATCGTTCAGAAAGCTGTTATATTTAAAAAGAATAATAAAAATGAAAACCCGTAGGAATTTCCTACGGGTTTTAATCATTGTGCTATTCCGAAACGGTAGCGTCAGCCGGCTGAACGTTTACAACAACGGGTGTGGGTTCGGTCTGTGCGGCCTTGCCGCCTGCAAAGCCTGCAAGCAAGCTTGCAAGGTCGATGCCTGTGGACTGCTTCATGCCTTCCATGATCTGGTCTGCGCTGTTCATAACGTCACGCACAAGCTTTGTCGAGTTGCCGTCGCCGTACATAACGATCTTGTCGGTCTGTGCCAAAGGAGTTGCAGCGTTCTTGACAACCTCGGGCAATGCGGTAAGATACATTTCCAAAACGGAAGCCTCGCCCATCTTCTTCTGGGCTTCTGCCTTCTTTTCAATAGCTTCTGCCTCTGCAAGGCCCTTTGCACGGATACCTTCTGCTTCCTGCTCCATAGCATATCTCAAAGCTTCTGCCTCTGCCTTGCGGGCTTCTGCAGCCTTGACAGCCTCGTACTGTCTTGCGTCTGCTTCGCGCTGACGGCGGATAAGCTCGGCTTCTGCTTCCTGCTGCGACTGATACTTCATAGCGTCAGCCTGCTTTTTAATTTCAGCGTCAAGCTCGCGTTCCTTAATTGCAATGTCCTTGTCAGCAAGCTCGGCTTCCTTTTCACGGCGAGCGATGTCGGCATTGGTCTTGGCAATTTCAATAACCTTTCTCTGGTTTTCGTGCTGGATAGCGTAAGCGGCGTCTGCTTCTGCGCGCTTAGCGTCTGCCTTAACCTTCATTTCAGCCTGCTGGATAGCAAGTGCTGCGTTCTGCTCGGCAATCATCTTTTCCGAGTCTACCTTAACAGCGTTAGCTTCCTGCTGTGCTCTCGAGGTAGCGATGGCGATGTCACGCTGTGCGTTAGCCTTTGCAATAGATGCGTTCTTTCTGATCTGCTCGACGTTGTCGATACCCATGTTTTCAATGGTGCCGGCTTCGTCCTTAAAGTTCTGAATGTTGAAGTTAACAACCTCGATACCCAGCTTTTCCATGTCGGGCACAACGTTTTCGGTAATCTTCTTGGCAACGCCCTGACGGTCCTGAACCATTTCCTTAAGGCCTACCGAGCCGACGATTTCACGCATGTTACCCTCTAACACCTGGGTTACCAAAGTAACAAGCTCCTGTCTTGTTTTGCCCAAAAGTGCTTCTGCCGCACGCTTTAAAAGCTCGGGGTCAGAGGAGATTTTGATGTTGGCTACACCGTCAACGTTAACGTTGATGAATTCGTTTGTAGGTACAGCCTCGCTGGTCTTAACATCGACCTGCATAACGCCCAAGGAAAGGCGGTCAACACGTTCGAAGAAAGGAACCCTGAAGCCTGCTTTACCGATCAAGATACGCTTTTTAGAGCTTAAGCCCGAGATTATGTAAGCGGTATCCGGCGGTGCCTTTAAATAGCCCAAAACGAATATCAGCACTATCAAGGCGATAACGATAGCAACGGTGATTAAAATAGTTTCCATACCCATAGGAAAACCTCCTTAATAAAATATAATTGGTGAATTTACTTTCTCCCCGGTACCGAAAGTTTGGAGTTCGCGAGTTGTACGGGAATCTATACAAAAAAGACCCCCAGCGTAATAAATTACACTGAAAGTCTCGTTACAATCATGGATAGATTTCGTACGAACCGAGCACCTGCAGTTGCTGTCATGACGATACGTACACATTGCCGGGGCAATGAACTACTCCCTTTCGACGGCTATAATATTACCATGTTTTGGCGCTTTTGTCAAGGGGTTTGCCATGATTTGTATAGTTGAACAATTCTGAAAATCAGTTTTGTGCATACTACGCAAAAATACATAATTTTACATTTAAAGCATGAGTCTCACGGCACAAATCATTTCACCCGGCTCAACATCCTGCATTGCATCAATTAGTGAAGCGAGGTTTTCGGCGTCGTGCTCAACCTCTTTAGCGTGCAGGCGGGCAAGCTTTTTCGAGTCGCCCTTTAAAACCGTTGTAAGAATATATGCCGAGATGATTAATTTGCACACCGAAAGAATATCATCGGTATTAATTGCTTTTAAGAAGTAGCGGTATATAAGATAAGCCAAATATGCACGCTTTTGCTTGTCGTTGATCCGCTTGAAGGTCGGCTTGCAGTCAACAAGTGCCTCTCGCCACTCGTCATATAATATATCAGTATTGTTTAAATAGGTGTCACATATTATTTCTAACGACTCTATGCCCTTTCTTTTGGGCAGGCGCCTTGTTTGAGGTATATAGTCATCAAGCTCGTGAATTGCGCCGAAGTCGATAACGTCCTGCACATATAAAGCATAGTCCATTAAAACAAGCAATGCCTTTTTGGGCGGGTAATTAAAAGCGATATCCAAAGCGGTTTTGCGGGCTTTAACCAATGTTTCAAGAATTTCGTCGTCACTTTGCTCGTCACCGATGTCGTAATCCTCTCGCTTGGCGTTTAAAATCAATCTCTGCGCTTCGGGGCACGAGATGGAAATACCCGTTTCGGCAAAGCCGTCAAACTCTTCGATAAATCTGGGGTAGCTTGTGCAAATTTCGCAAAGCCTGCCGTTTGTTGCAATGTAAAGTTCGCAAAGGCCCTCGTCGTTTAAAAACGGGCAGTCTCCGTTTTCGTCAAGCTTAAAGACGGTGTCGCCGTCGGTGCCCGTTACGGTAGAGGCTTTGAACTTTTCTCCAATCTCCCCCTCTAAAGAAGAATAGACCGAGAAGGTTTCGTCATCAATCGGTATCTCCCAGCCTGCTTTGCAGCAGCTTTCCTCGCATTTTCCTGCAATGCAGGCAAATTTATCGTAATATTTCGGGCGGAAGGTTTCTGCGCTCATAAAATCACATCCATTAGAATAAGTCAATCTGTTTATTATTATAGGTCATTGAAATCTTAGTCTTGATGAAGTATAATAATGTCAGAGAAAATCATTTGTTTGGAACACTATATTGTGAGAAAGTCAGCGCTGAATCTTGCCTCAAGGTTCAGCGCTTTGCTTTTTGTTATTAAAACTTCAGGCGCCGGGGCGAGGGCGAAGCCCGCGGCGGAGCCGCCGCTACCCCCAGCGGGGGGCGGACGGGGCTTCGCCCCGCGCAACAAACCCTGGCGCTAAATCAATTTAACCAGCTTAACTCCGTGAGGTGCAACCTTGGCGCTGATGCCGCCGTTTACAACCTCGGTAGTGTTTTCCCAGATGTCATAAGCAGCCTTGGCGTTAATTCCAAGCTTTTCAAACGTAACGCTGATGGTGGTTTCGCTCTCGCCTGCATTGAAAAGACCAAGATAGTTGCAGCTGCCGTCCTTGGCAGGGGCAATCCACACGATCTGCTCAACACCGTCAACTTTCTTTCTTGTTACCATGTGTGCGCAGTGGGTGTCGGCTTCAATCTTCAAAAGCTCGTCGTTGGTAACAAGCGACATCGTAAATTCGTCAAAGCCTGTCATGTCTCCGCCGATGATAAGGGGCGAGCGCATCATGCACCAAAGCGACATCATTGTCTTCTGCTCGTCGGGTGTGAACTTGGTGCGGTTATCCTTTGAATATACCTGATTGATAGGGCCGATGGGAAGCATGTCAGCATCCGGCCAGTGGCCGGCACCTGCATGATTACACCAAGCCTCGGCGCGTTCAAACATGTTGTAAAGCAAATCCCATCTGTCCCAGAAGTCGTCGGTAATTCGCCACATGTTTGCGTTTTCTTTCAAAAATTCTGCCTGCTCAATTCTTGCAGGTCCGGGCGAAAGGCTTAAAACCATATCTCTGCCACAGTTGTCAATTGCGTTTCTGATAAGGGTTATCTCGCCTTCGTTGTGCCAGTTACGGCAAATGTCGTCTACCTTAACAAAGTCAACTCCCCATTCAGCATAAAGCTTAAACAGGCTGTTGTAATAGTCGGCAGCGCCGGGGTGCTTGGCATCTGTGCCGTACATATCGGGGTTCCACACGCAAATGTTGTTGTACTGTGCAACCTGTCTTGCGCTATATTCACTGTCAAGAATTTTCGTGTTCTTAAATGCTGCCTGTCTGGGTATGCCTCTCATAATATGTATACCAAACTTTAAGCCAAGCGAATGAACATATTCAGCCAAGGGCGCAAAGCCCTTGCCGTCTTTAGCCGAGGGGAATCTGTTTTCGGCAGGCAAAAGGCGGGAATATTCGTCCATCACCAAATCTGCAAAAGGCTCATACATATGCGAAGCCGCAGAAGGCTGATACCACTGAATATCAACAACAATATACTCCCAACCATATTTCTTCAGGTGCTTTGCCATATAGTCGGCATTAGCCCTTACTGTTTTTTCATCAACAGCGGCGCCATAGCAGTCCCAGCTGTTCCAACCCAGAGGCGGATTTTTTGCAACCATAGTGTTCGTCTCCTTTAAAGTAAAATGTAATACAATTATACCATATTACGGTTTACAGTCAATAACCGCACGCACAATTTAAAGCAATGAATTATTAAATTTTTCCGTTTTGTTGACAACTCAACATATTTATTCTATACTCTAAGGGTACCTTTACGCTAAAAACCGACAAAATTCGTCTGACGAAAGGACAAGGGAAAATATATGAGCGAAGTTAAGAAGCAAAAGCGCCGTTTGGGCGACCGCAAGGATGCTTATCTTGTTAGAGGGCTTGATTCGATGCACGTAATCATGCCCCACAACATGCCCAAAAGAACAGCCAACGAAGCTGTTATTGTTGAAAAGGTCGACCTTACGGCAATCAAGAAATATTTAGAGATCAAAAATGCCGACAACCCCGAGTTTAAATATACCTTTTTCCACGTAATTCTGGCGGCATTCGCAAAAACAATCGTTTTGCGCCCTTACATGAACCGCTTCTATTCGGGCAGAAAGCTTTATCAGCGCAAGGACATTTCGATGTCGTTTGTTGTTAAGAAGAAATTTACCGACGACGCACACGAGGCTTTGGCGATCATCAAGTGCGAGCAGGAGGGCGTTTCCCCTCTTGAAGATATTTACGGCAAGGTTAAAAAGTTTGTTTACAGCGTAAGAAAAGAAGGTAAAAAGGGCGGCACCACCGATATTATGGACGTTTTAAAGTACCTTCCCCGCTGTGTTTTAAGATTCTTCTTCTGGGCATTAGGCGTTTTAGAGTATTTCGGTGTTTACCCCAAGGCACTGATGAAGGAAGACCCTTACTATTCGACCTGCTTTGTCACAAACCTTGGCAGCATTAAAATGCACGCACAATATCATCACCTTGCAGACTGGGGCACGAACTCCCTCTTTGCAATAATCGGTGAAAAGAAACCTACGCCCTTTTTTAACGAGGACGGAAGCTTTGAGGTGAGAGAAGCTTTGGACCTTGGCATTACCGTTGACGAGCGAATTGCCGACGGTGTTTACTTTGCAAAGTCGATAAAGATCTTACAGCACCTGCTTAACAACCCCGAGCTTTTGGAACTGCCGATTGAAACCCCTGTGGAGTTATAAAGATTTAGCCGAAAGGAACGTGAATTATTATGGCCAACGAGGTAAAAGCCCCTTGGTTTAATAACTACGGCGACATTGAACGCACGCTTGACTATCCCAAGCATTCAATGTGGAACGCCGTTGAAGAAATTGCTAAAAAATATCCCGACTATATTGCCTTTGACTTTATGGGCAAAAAGACAAAATATAAAACCTTTGAAGCACAGGTACACCAATGCGCCAAGGCTTTAAAGTCCTTGGGAATTAAAGAAAACGACAGAGTTACCATTTGCATGCCCAACTGCCCCCAGGCAGTAATCATGCTTTATGCCGTCAACCTTGTGGGTGCAATCGCAAACATGGTTCACCCTCTTTCGAGCGAGAACGAGATTGAATTCTACTTAAACGTTTCAAAAAGCGTTCTGGCAATCACCCTCGACCAGTTTTACCCCAAGTTTGCGGCTATAAGAAAAAACGTCAGCCTTAAGCACCTTTTAATCGCAAGAATTCAGGATGCTTTGCCTATCCCTCTTAACATTGGTTTTGCTTTAACTCAGGGCAGAAAATATAAAATCCCTGCCGATGCCCCCGTTATCCGCTGGAATGACTTTATGGCAAAGGGCGCAAAGTTCGAGGGTAAGTATGCCGTTAAGAAAAACTGTTTTGACCCTGCTGTCATTCTTTACAGCGGCGGCACAACAGGCACCAACAAGGGCATTCTTTTGTCTGACTATAACTTTAACGCACTTGCCAAGCAGATTATTGCCACTAACCCAATGTTCACCCCCGGTGACAAAATGCTTGCAGTAATGCCTGTTTTCCACGGCTTTGGCCTGGGCGTAACCATTCATTCAATGCTTGCAAGCGGCGGCAGGTGTATCCTTGTTCCCCGCTTTACCGCCGAAACCTATGCTAAGGATATCGTTAAGCACAAGTGCAACTTTATTGCAGGCGTGCCCACACTTTATGAGGCGCTTTTGCGTCAGCCCTCGATGGACGGCGCAGACCTCAGCTCGCTTAAGGGTGTGTTCTCTGGCGGCGACTCGCTCTCTGTCGAGCTTAAAAAGAAGCTTGATAAATTTCTTGCAGACCACAACGCACCAATCAAGGTACGCGAGGGTTACGGCACAACAGAGTGCGTAACCGCAAGCTGCTTAACACCTATGCACCTTTATAAAGAGGGGTCTATCGGCCAGCCCTTCCCCGATACATATTACAAAATCGTCGAGGTTGGCACGAACATTGAAGCACCCTATGGTGAAGAAGGCGAAATCTGCATTTCGGGTCCCTCGGTAATGCTTGGATATTTAGACCAACCCGAGGAGACCGCAAACACCCTGCGCCTGCACGGTGACGGAAGAACTTGGCTTCACACAGGCGACCTTGGCAAAATGGACGACGAAGGCTTCATCTACTTCAAGCAGAGAATTAAGAGAATGATCGTAACAAGCGGTTACAACGTTTACCCCTCTCAGCTTGAAAACGTTTTAGATGGCTTTGAATCGGTGCAGATGAGCTGTGTTATCGGCCTACCTGACCCGATTAAGATTCAGAAGGTCAAGGCATTTGTAATGCTTAAGCCCGGTTATGAGGCAAACGACGAAACCAAGGCTGAAATTATGGCTTATTGCCGCAAGAACATTGCAAAATATGCCCTGCCCTATGATATTGAATTCCGTGAACAGCTACCCAAAACCCTTGTGGGCAAGGTTGCTTACCGAGTTTTAGAGGAAGAAGAGCTTGCGAAGCTTGAAGCTGAAAAAGAAGCTGTGAATGTATAAAAGAAAAAAGCCACCGATAACGGTGGCTTTTATTTTTGCAAATTATTTTTTCTTCTTGCGGTATCTGTCCTCTTCCGAGAAAATACAGCCGCAATATTTTTGCATGTAAAACTCCATTTCGCGGGCTTTTGCCTGCCCCTCACGAAAATAAGGTCTGAAATCACGGTACAGGAACTCTATGCCGTGTTTTTTTGCGGCTTGGTTCGCAACCTCGATCATCATTTCATGGTTCTGATAGGGGCTTACAAACAAGGTCGAGGTAAAGCTGTCGAAACCGTTTTCTTTTGCGAACTGTGCCGTTTTATCAAGTCTTATCTCATAGCATTTGCGGCAGCGGTTATCATAATTCGGGTGAACCAAAGACACGAACTCACGCAGACCATAGTCATCAATAACCGTAAGCGGAAGTTCGATTTTTTTGGCATATTCAATCAGCGTGTTTTTGCGAGAGCGATATTCGGTAAACGGGTGAATGTTCGGGTTATACCAAAGCCCCGAAACCTCTATCCCCTCTGCCCTTAAAGTTTCAATGCACATGACCGAGCACGGCGCACAGCATATATGTAAAAGCGTGTTCATTTTTTGCCCTCCCCGAGGTTTTTAATAAATCATCAAACAAAGTATATCACTAAGTTGAATTTTTGTCTACCGAATTTCATATACTACCAAAAAACGAAAGGACATGATTTTTTGAACAGCAAAAAGAAACTATCATTTTTAATTATCCCTTTGCCGATTTTGGTGGGAGGCCTCGGCTCGTTTCTGTCGGGCAACATGGCAGACGACACAGTCAAGCCGCCACTTACCCCGCCCGACTGGGTTTTCCCTGTGGTGTGGGCAATTCTATATCTCATGATGGGTATTGCGGCATACCTCGTTTTAAAAAGCAACGACTATAAAATCAACGACGGAATTAAATATTTCTTCTATCAGCTTGCGGTCAACTTTGTGTGGCCGATCGTTTTCTTCCGCTTCGAGATGTATGCTACCGCCGTTGTGGTCTTGGCGATTCTCATTCTTTTAACCGTTGCCACCATTTGCGAGTTTAAAAAAGCAAGCAAAACCGCCGCATGGCTTTTGGTGCCCTATCTTGCCTGGCTGTTGTTTGCGCTATATTTAAACATCGGCGTTGCCGTGCTTAACTAAAAAAATCCCCCTCGCCCGTTTTGGGTGAGGGGGTGGTTGGTTTTGAGGAATATATTATCCAAGGCGACGGCATATTTTAATAGATATCAATTCTATCTACAACAAAAAATATATACTGACCTTCGTTAATATCCTTAGGAATTAATGTAGCGTCAATGTGAAAGTACAAATTCCCAACCGTAACTATACCCTTATTGCGATTGACTAACTTGCCGACAATCTCGTACTCAAAGAATCCAACTTTTGATAATTTTTAAGTCGGATCGTAGCCATGTCGTTCTGTGAGCCAAGGAGTTGAAAGGCAGAGTTGTCTTCCTAAGACCGCT
>JAZSPX010000100.1:0-2170 GCA_045537675.1 Candidatus Faeciplasma sp.
AAAACAACTCTCGGCGTGAAACGCCTCGTGCTAAAGCACCGTTGTTTTCCGTTACCTACCGCTTATAAAACGACATAAAACCGAGAATGCCCGGCATTCTCACCCCCACCGTACTTTATAGAGCCCCTCGGCTCTTGTAAATAAAAATAAGGAGTGTATAAAATTATGGGAAAATTTGTTGTAAGAAAGACTAACACAGGTTTCAAGTTCGACCTTAAGGCCGGCAACGGCGAAGTTATCGCAACCAGCGAGGTTTACACCACCGAGGCTGCTTGCCTTAACGGCGTACAGAGCGTTAGAAACAACTGTGTTGGCGAAGTTGAAGACCAGACTGTTGCTGACGTTGTTGCTGTTAAGCACCCCAAGTTCGAGCTTTATGAAGACAAGGCAGGCGAATTCCGCTTCCGTCTTAAGGCTCGCAACGGCGAAATCATCGCAACTTCCGAAGGCTACAAGGCTAAGGCAAGCGCTTTGAACGGCATCGAAAGCGTTAAGAAGAACGCACCCGAAGCTGACCTTGTTAACGAAGCTGAATAATTGCTACATAAAGCCCCTCGGCAAGAGGGGCTTTTTACTTTATAAAACACACTGCCTATTGACAAACCCTCTTTATAAAAGGTATAATATTTAAGACAATTTTTTTAGAAGGGGAGACCTATAATGAAAAAGTTTTTTGAAGAATTCAAAACATTCATCATGCGCGGCAACGTCGTAGACATGGCTGTCGGTGTTATCATCGGCGGTGCTTTCACAGCAATCGTTAACGCACTCAGCAACAACATCTTAAAGCCCGTTATCAACTGGCTCTTGGCGCTTGCTTTCGGTGCAAATTCTTTAAGCGAGCTTATGACCATGCTCGTCCCTGTCGAGGTTGACGGCGTTTTAGACCTCACACAGTCCATCTACATCGACTGGGGTACATTCATCAACGCGATCATCAGCTTCTTGCTCACCGCTTTGGTACTCTTCATGATCATCAAGACCATGAACAGCCTTAAGGCAGAAAGTCTTTTAAAGGGCAAGATCTCTAAGGAAGACAAGGCTGCAATGAAGGCTAAGGGCATTAAGCTTAACGACAAGACCGCAGTTGACGCTTACTTCGCTGAAAAGGCAAAGGCTGAAGAAGAAGCTAAGAAGGCAGAGGAAGAAAAGGCAAGACTTGAAAGAGAAGCTAACCCCACCACAGAAGATCTTCTCAAGCAGATCCGCGACCTTTTGAAGAAGTAATTAAGTTTTATTGTAACAGAGGCTTTTTAGCCTCTGTTTTATTTTTTTATCATTGACTTTAATATCGCTGTATGAGATAATTATTTTAAAGTATTTTGTCAAAGGCGGTCGAAATAATGAAACGCAAAGCTGTACTCGCTGCTTCCGGTTTCTTTTTCGGCGCCTTTGTCTCTTTTTATCTCGAAATCAATGAAATAATCGTCTTCATGCTGGCGGTTTTGCTTTGCCTTGTGTTGGCACTCTTTCTGCCAAAGCACAAACGAACAGTCTGCATGTTCATTTCGCTCTGCACGCTTTTGTCATCGGCATATAGCTTATATACTGACATTTCCCGTATAATGCCGTTAGAGGGGTTGGACGGTAAAACCGTCGGCGTTTGCGGCACAGTTACCGATTTCACCCTTTCCGACAGGGCTTCTGTTACCATATCAGGCGAGGTTGACGGAATACCCTGTAAGTTTGTTACATATATCAATGATTTCAATGGCAACTACGGTGACAAAATCTCGTTTACAGGCAAAGTTTCAAAGCTCGAAGACTCGCCGTTCTTCAATTCTAAAGAATATTATCTGCCCGACGGTATATATCTCTACGCTACCGTTACCGATAATTTGACGGTAACCAAAACCGAACCTACAATGATTTCGGCACTGCGGTTATACAGCCAAAGCGTTGCCGATAAAATCCGTGCTCATGTCGGCGGCCCTGCAGGCGATGTGCTGTCTGCCATGGTCTGCGGCAACACATCACACATTTCAAGCTCGACAAGGCTTGCACTTAACCGTGCAGGTGTTGGGCACATAAGCGCAGTTTCGGGGCTTCACGTTTCGGTAATCGCCTTTGCGCTGATTTTCGTGCTGAATAAACTTCGCTGTCCAAAGCTTCTTTCTGCCATTGTTGCCGAGGGGTGGGTCGTTTCATTTGTCATCTTCTCGGGCTGTCG
>JAZSPX010000247.1:0-4243 GCA_045537675.1 Candidatus Faeciplasma sp.
AATATAAATTGCTTTCTTCGCTTAATTTGCCGAAGGAACTTAAAAATTTAACATATACCGATAAGTCACGGCTTTGTGACGAGATTAGAACAAAGATTATTGAAACCGTTTCAAAAAACGGCGGCCATTTGGCTTCTAACCTGGGTGCAGTCGAAATGACACTTGCTTTGCACAGCGTGTTTGATTCGCCAAATGACAAGATCGTTTTTGACGTAGGTCATCAGTCCTATGCTCACAAGCTTTTAACCGGCAGATTTGATAAGTTCGATACGCTTCGTAAAAAAGACGGACTATCAGGCTTTACCCGTCCGTCCGAATCTGAACACGACCCTGCAGTAAGCGGCCATAGCTCTACATCAATTTCGGTAGCTTTAGGCTTGGCGCAGGCAATGAAGCTTAAGGGTGATAACCACCACGCAATCGCAGTTATTGGTGACGGTGCTTTAACGGGCGGTCTTGCTTATGAAGGGCTTAATAACGCAGGAAGAAGCGATACAAACATTATTGTTGTTCTTAATTATAACGAAATGTCCATTTCTAAAAACGTGGGAGGAATTGCGAAATACCTCTCTGAGCTTAGAACAAAGGATTCTTATAAGAAGACAAAGAGCTTTACAAAACGAGTTTTAGAGGCTATTCCTTTTGTCGGAGGAGCTATCAAGCGCACTATAAGTGCCTCGAAGGAAGGGCTTAAAGAAAAGCTTTTGCATTGCACGATTTTCGAGGATTTGGGATTTGAATTCATAGGCCCTGTTAACGGCCATAATGTTGAAGAGCTCGAGTCGGCGTTTACCTCTGCCAAGAAGTTATACGGGCCTGTTTTGGTTCAGGTGAACACAGCTAAAGGCTATGGCTATAAGCCTGCCGAAGCTAACCCCGGTGAATATCACGGTGTGTCATCGTTTGACATTGAAACAGGTGAAAAGCCTGCTTCGAAAGAAACCTTTGCCGAGCATTTTGGCAAAACGCTTGCCGAAACGGCAAGAAATGACGAACGAATTTGCGCAATTACCGCAGCAATGAAATATGGCAGCGGACTTAACCACTTTGATGGCGAGCTTAAAGAGCGCTTGTTTGACGTTGGTATTGCCGAAGAACACGCAGTTTGCTTTGCCGCAGGCCTTGCTAAAGAGGGTATGGTGCCTGTGTTCTCGGTTTATTCTTCTTTCTTGCAAAGGTGTTATGACGAGCTTATTCACGACATAGCGATTGCGGGACTTCACGTTGTTTTGGCAATCGGCAACGCCGGCCTTGTCGGAGAGGATGGCGAAACTCACCAAGGTATATTTGATATATCTTTCTTACAAACGATCCCCGGTGTAACGGTTTATTCTCCTTCGTCTTTCAAAGAACTTGATATATGCTTAAATAGCGCTGTCTATAAAGATAACGGACTTGTGTGTGTCAGATTTCCGAGGGGCGGTTTCGAGTCTGATTCCGATAATGCAGTAAGTGACGACTATTTGCTGTATAAAAACGATAGCGACACACTTTTAGTTTCGTATGGCAGAGAATTCGAAGAAGTATACAGCGCTTCAAACATACTGAAAACTGATTGCCTTAAGCTTGTGCAAATATTGCCTTTGAGTGACGATGTGTTCAGTATTATCGACAGATATAAGAACGTTTTTGTTTTTGAGGAGACATATCAGAGCGGTTCTGTCGGTGAAAAGCTAAAGACTCACCGTTCTGATATTAAGTGCTATGCTGTTGAAGGCTTCGTACCCTCGATGAAAACGTGTGAAGCTAAAGAACTTTACAGCTTAACAGCTGATAAAATTATTGAAGAAGTAAGGTATTATATATGAACGAACTTCGGCTTGATGCTGCGATTGTGAAACGTGGGCTTGCTCAAAGCCGTGAACGTGCAAAAGAATATATTCAAAAAGGCTTCGTTTTGGTTAATTCAAAGGCTGTTACAAAACCTTCTGCCACAGTTTTTGACAGTGATGAGATTGCACTTGTCGGCGAAACATTAAAATATGTCGGCAGGGGAGGCTTAAAACTTGAAGCGGCTGTTAATGCTTTTAATCTTGATTTTGCAGATAAAATATGTGTCGATTTAGGCGCTTCAACAGGTGGATTTACCGACTGTATGCTGCAAAACGGTGCAAAAAAGGTATATGCTATCGATGTTGGTCACGGTCAGCTTGCCGAAAAGCTTGTTAACGACGACCGTGTTGTAAACCTTGAAGGTATTAACGTAAAAGACGTAACTGAAGATATTGTTAACGATGACGTTGATATTGTTACGGCAGATCTTTCTTTCATCTCTTGTAAATATGCGATCAATGCCGCCGGTCGCTTGCTTAACGATAACGGTGAAGCGATCATATTAATTAAACCACAGTTCGAAGCAGGTAAGCAAAACATTGCAAAAGGCGGAATTGTTAAAGACAAGAAAGCACATCTGTCGGTTCTTAACGACATCTGCGAATATATACACTCAAACGGCTTCAGGGCTGAGGGTCTCGTTCCCTCGTCGATAAGAGGGGGAGACGGCAACATAGAATACCTTGCCTATATTGTAAAGCAAGAAGGCTTTACGCATAAACTCTTTGATTTCAAATCTATCGTTGATACAGCATTTTCTAAATAACTGCGGAGGTGACGGATATGACAGTATTTGTTTATCCTAATCTTGAAAAGAAAAACGCTTTGGAGTGTACTAAAGAAGCGTGCAAGGTTTTGCACGATAACGGTGCAAAGATTATAATGAATGAAGCGCACAGAAGCGAAATTGCACTTGATTATATCGAGTACATATCTGATTACACGCGTTTGACAGAGTGTGAATGCATAATTTGCATTGGCGGCGACGGAACCATTTTGCGTGTCGCATCGTATGCAATAAAATATGGTTGTTCGATTTTAGGAATTAACTGCGGCAGGCTTGGATTTATGTCCTCGCTTGAACGCAGAGATATATCACGCTTAAGCGATTTATGCTCAGGCAATTATACACTCGAATCGAGAATGATGCTTGACGTTATAATCACTCAGGCTGATGGAACGAGTATTACAAGCTGTGCTTTGAATGACGCCGTTATTTCTCACGGTGTTGCCAGCAGAATTCAGGACTTTACAGTTTTGGCGGACGGTGTTACTATTTCTTCCCTTCGTGCAGACGGGCTTATTTTCTCTACACCTACCGGGTCGTCGGCATATTCTCTCTCGGCAGGTGGGCCATTGATCGAGCCTACGATAGACTGTATTGAATTCACACAGATTTGTCCACATTCGCTGTTTTCACGGACAATGCTTATTTCACCCGAAAGAGAGATTGAGGTTAAATATAACGCTGCCAAAGGCTCACAGATTGCTGTAAGCGTGGACGGAAGAGCGCCTGTTGTTCTTAAGCCGATGGACAGGCTGTTTATTAAAAAATCTGAGTATTGCGTCAATTTTGTAAACATGAACGCAGATAATTACTTTAATTCAATAGGAACAAAGCTTATGCAGCCTACTAAGGATGCATAATGCAGGAGGAGAAAAACATGAGAAACGAAAGAAAAAATGCTATTTTAGATATTGTAAGCCGTTACGAGGTTGACACCCAGGAAACCCTTCAGGCACTTTTGCTTGAAAGAGGTTTTAACGTCACACAGGCTACTGTATCCCGTGACATTAAACAACTTTCGCTTGTTAAGACAATGAGCGAAAACGGCAACTATAAATATTCTTTGCCCATTAAGCCCTATGAAAAAAGCACTCGTTCGGCACTTTCTGTTTTCTTCTCTGAGGCTGTGAGTTCGGTAGACAGAGGAATGAACACGGTAGTTATAAAATGCCACACAGGCATGGCAAACGCTGTATGCTCGAAGCTTGATGCAGTGGGATATGCAAACATCGTGGGCACACTTGCCGGCGATGATACGATTTTTGTCTTGATGAGAACAGAAGAAGACGCAGAAAAAATGGTCGAGGAGCTTTCAAAGCTTTTTTAAACGATAATCAGAAGGGGTAAGTTCAATGCTAAAAGAACTTCATATAGAAAATCTTGCGGTAATTGAAAAAGCAACTATCGAGCTTGGTGACAAGCTTAATGTCTTTACAGGTGAAACCGGTGCAGGTAAGTCTATACTTATCGGTGGTATTAACGCAATTTTAGGCCAACGTGTTACCAAAGATATAGTAAGAACAGGAACCGACAAAGCGTTTGTAAGCGCTGTTTTTACTGAATTGCCTGTAAGCGTAAAATCTAAGCTTTCAGAGCTTGGCTTTGACACTGACGAAGATCTTA
>JAZSPX010000113.1:0-3763 GCA_045537675.1 Candidatus Faeciplasma sp.
GCAGGCGTTAAGGAAGGCCTTTGCTTGTTCTGGTTCTGCGACATCTCCGGTTTCAGACTCCCTGTTGAAGAAGTTGAACAGATCTGGGGCGACATCACCGCAAACGAGCTTATGTTTGCTCCCTTGCCCAGATATCAGGACGGCGACGGTACCTACTACCTCAACGCAACTCCTTCCGGCTACATGCTCGTTACAGGCGCTGAAAATCCTGAAGGCGTAGCTCTCTTGGCATCTTGCGAAAGATTCAAGATCGTAGACCCCACCGTTATCTCCATCGATAAGAAGCAGCTTAAGGAAAAGTACCTTTGGACAAACGAAATGCTCGACATGTACGACACCTGCAAGCAGCTCGTATTGGACAACACCGTTATGTTCTATACCGGTGACTTGGGCGACAACCTCAACAACGCTTATAACTCTGTAAGCTGGGGCATCAACCGTGCAGGCGCAAGCTCTTCTTGGGCACAGCTTAAGGAACAGTACAGAGATACTCTTGACTACTACCTTGAAGAACTCAACTCTATCATCAGCGAATACAACGCTTAATTGAATTTTTAAAGAGGCTCACCGTTTGGTGGGCTTCTTTTTTTGCCAAGTTGCGCAAAATCTTCGTTATTTTTCTTGAACACAAGCCAAATATGTTATATAATAAATATGATTAATATTCTTTTATTAATTTAGGAGGAACACATTATGAACAACAAATGCATTTGGCTTAAAACACCTGCACCGACAGGTGAAGAAAAGTGGCACGAATGGTATGGCGGAGGCTGGAACGAAGCGCTCCCCATTGGTAACGGAAGCATTGGTGCCATGGTTTACGGTGACCCTAAGCACGACACCTTGCAGCTTAACGAGGATACTATTTGGTATGGCAACGGCGGCAGAAACCGTGTCAACCCCAAGGCAAAGGGTTCGTTTAAAAAGGTGAGAGAGCTTTTGCTTGAGGGCAGAATTAAAGAAGCACAGGATCTTTGTGCAAGCGACCTTTTTGCACACCCCGACCAGGAAAGACACTATGATACCGCAGGCAACGTCTGGTTTGATTATAAGCACGGTGAAGTAAGCGATTACAAACGCTCGCTCGATTTATCGAATGCTGTTTGCGAGGTTTTATATACTGCTGACGGTCACCGCTATCAGCGTGAATATTTTGTCAGCCAGCCCGACCAGGTCATTGCTGTGCGCCACACGGCACTCGACGGCGGCAAGCTTAATTTAAGCGTAGATTTTTCGCGCCGCGACCGTGAATGTGAGATTACTTTAAACGAAACAGGCATCGCAATTTATCAGACTCAGCCCGAGGGCGGCTGCCGTTATTGCGTTATGGCTGCTGCCGAAAACGCCGGCGGCGTAGTCATCTTTAACGACAAGGGCTGCGACGTTTTTGATGCTGACGAGTTCACCCTTTACATAACCATAAGAAGCGATTACCGAAAGGACGAAATTTCCTCGTGGTGCGAAGAAAAGCTTGTTAACGCCCTTGAAACAGGCTATGAAGCCGTTAAGGCAAGACATGTTGCCGATTATAAGAAATATTTCGACAGGGTTTCGCTTGATCTGGGCGGCGAGGATTTGGCACACATACCCACCGACGAGCGCATTAAGAACGCCGAGCTTGACGACCGCGGACTTGCCCAGCTTTATTTTGACTATGGCAGATACCTGCTCATTTCCTGCTCACGTCCGGGTACGATTCCCGCAAACCTTCAGGGAATTTGGAACAAGGACCACAACCCGCCGTGGGGCAGTAAGTTTACAATTAACATCAATGCCGAAATGAATTACTGGCCGGCCGAGGTCTGTGACCTTTCGGAATTGCATATGCCCTTGCTTGAACATATTAAAAAGATGCTCCCTTACGGCAAGAAGGTTGCCCGTGATATGTACGGTATGCGTGGCTTTACAGCACACCACAACACCGACCTTTTTGGTGACTGCGCTCCGCAAGACTGGTGCATGACAGCAACCATTTGGCCGATGGGCGCCGCATGGCTTTGCACACACATCTGGACCCATTATGAATACACTAAGGACGTTGAATTCCTGCGTGAATATATCGACGTTTTAAAGGAAGCGTGCTTATTCTTCGTGGATTATCTGTTCGAGGTTGACGGCAAACTGCTGACCGGACCCTCCATCTCTCCCGAAAATACATATATTCACCCCTCGGGCGAATCGGGAACCTTGTGCGTCGGCCCCTCTATGGACAGCCAGATTATTATAGACATCTTTACTGCTTGCGTTGAGATTTCAAAGATGCTCGGACTTGAGGATGAGCTGACCGACACCATCAAGGAAATGCTGCCCAAGCTGCCCAAGCCTTCAATCGGCAAGCACGGCCAGCTTATGGAATGGGCTTATGACTATGACGAGGCAGAACCCGGCCACAGACACATCTCTCACCTTTACGGCTTATACCCTTCCTGCCAGTTCACCTTTGAAAAGACACCCGAGCTTGTTGCGGCTTCTCGAGTTACACTGGAAAGACGCTTGTCATCGGGCGGCGGTCACACAGGCTGGTCGCGCGCATGGATAATCAACATGTGGGCAAGACTTCGCGACGGCGACAAGGCAGGCGAGAATGTCGAAGCGCTTTTGCACCGTTCAACCTATCCCAACATGTTCGATATGCACCCTCCTTTCCAGATCGACGGTAACTTCGGCGGCACAGCAGGCATTGCAGAAATGCTTTTGCAAAGCCAGAACGGCATTGTCGTTTTGCTCCCTGCACTTCCCAAAAAGTGGGCTTCGGGCAGCGTTAACGGCTTAAAGGCAAGGGGTAACGTTAAGGTAGACATTGTGTGGGAAGACGGCAAGGTCAGCTATGCAAAACTCACAGCCATTGGCGGCGGTGAAATTAGCTTTGTCTGTCCCGAAGGCTGCTCATATACCGCAGATGACGACGTAACCATTACCGACGGCGAAATTGTTAAATGCGCAGGCAACGGCGTTTACACCGTTGAAATATACAAAAAGTAACTGCAGTTTTTATATATTTTAAAGAGAGGAATTGTTATTTATGGATTACTCGAAGCTTAGAAACGAAAGCGATATAAGAGGCATTGCACTTGAGGGGATAGAGGGTCAGCACATTAACCTGACCGAGCAAGCTTGCCGAGATATCGGCCGCGGCTTTGCCCTTTGGCTTATGAAGCGCACAGGCAAGACCGACCTTAGAATTGCTGTCGGCCGTGATTCCCGTCTTTCCGGCCCCGACCTCGTTACATGGATTTGCGAAGCAATGGCGAAAGAGGGTGTTCATGTAACCAACCTTGGCATGGCAAGCACACCTGCAATGTTCATGACGACCAAGACTGAAGGGTTTATGTTCGACGGCTCGGTAATGGCAACTGCTTCGCATCTGCCCTTTAACCGCAACGGTTATAAGTTCTTCACACCCGAGGGCGGCGTTGAAGCCTCGGACATTAAAGAGATTATTGCACTTGCCGAAAGTGATGAACGCTCGAACCTTGCTGAAGGTGAGATTGTAAGCGGCGAGTTTATGGACGTATATTCAAAGCGCTTGGCAGACATGATCAGGGCTGCCGCAGGCGAAGAAAAGCCTTTGGCAGGCTTGAAAATTGTTGTTGACGCAGGCAACGGCGCAGGCGGCTTCTATGCCCATAAGGTTTTGGTGCCCTTGGGTGCCGACGTTACAGGCTCCCGCTACTTAGACCCCGACGGAAGCTTCCCCAACCACATCCCCAACCCCGAGGATAAGGATGCCATGGCAAGCATTACCGAAGCTGTTAAGGAAGTT
>JAZSPX010000040.1:0-10673 GCA_045537675.1 Candidatus Faeciplasma sp.
CACCCTTCCTTTCGTAAAAGTGTTAGTAAAACTATTCTTCTTCGGTTGCAACGTCGTCAAACGTCACCTGAGAATTATCTGTAGGCAAAGGGGGCAGATCTGCAATTGAAGCAAGCTTAAAGCAACGCAAAAAATTATTAGTCGTTTTAAAGAGTATGGGCTTACCGGGGACATCTAAACGTCCTGCTTCTTCAATTAGCTCTTTTTCCAAGAGGTTAGAAACAACACCTGCCGAGTCTACACCACGAATATCGTCGATAAAGCTGCGTGTAACAGGCTGGTTATAAGCAATTATAGTTAACGTTTCCATTGCCGCAGGAGAAAGTGTTGCGCTCTTTCTCGTTTCCATGGCAGCACGAATGAAGGGCGCATACTGTTTTTTGGTTGCAAGCTGGTAGGTTTCATCAAGTCTTAAAATCTCAATAGCAGAATCACGTTCTGAAAGATTTGAGTTAAGCATTGAAACAAGCTTGTGTAACGTTGAAAGCTCAACGTCGGCCGCCTGAGCTAATCTGTCAAACTCGACAGGCTCGCCGCTTGCAAAGAGTATTGCCTCGATTACGGAAATTTTTTCATTAAGTTGCATTTATTCTTCTCTTCCTATCAAAAGTAATCATTGTATTGTCATCGTTAAGCATAATTCTACCCGATTTTGTAAGCTCTAAAATAGCAAGGAACGTTGCCACCTTTTCGGATTTATCGGTTACACCGTCATAAAGTCCTGCCATTGAACAGCTGCCTGTTCTGTAAAGCTTTCGCAGAACATAGATGATTTTAGTTGATACAGCGACGATCTTGTGCGAAACTATCGGTTTAAATACCGAGGCCTCAATCGGTCTTGATTTAAGCTTTTTATCGGATATGCCGAAGTATGCGGCAAGCAGGTCATCAGGCTCGTGAGTCTGGGTGTAGGTTTTAATCTCCTCTAATCTCTCGGGCCCTCTTACATATACCTTGTCGCCGACATATTGCTCAGTCAAACGCTTTGCGGCAAGCTTGCACAAAGAATACTCGATAAGTCTGCCTTCAAGTTCACGCTTCATTTCCTGAGCTTCCTCGTGCTTGGGCAAAAGCGAGAGAGTTTTAATTAAAATCAGCCTTGCAGCCATCTCCAAAAACTCACCGGCATACTCAAAGTCCTGCTCGGAAATTCCATCTATGTATTCTAAATATTGCTCTAACAAAAGAGATATCTGAATGTCGTTAATGTTCAGCTTGTGCTTTGAGATCAAATAAAGCAGCAGGTCAAGCGGCCCCTCAAAGCTTTCAAGCCTGTACGAAATAGAAATCATTATATACTCCGCCTATATTACACTAATAATAGAAATATCTTATCAATCCACGAGAAAACAGCAACAAGACCGTCATATATCCAGCCGACAACCGCACTTAAGGGTCCGCCCAGAACGCCAGTTGCAAGTAAAATTATAAGTGCGTAATAAAGCACCTGCTGATAGCGAGCTATAAAGCTTCTTACTTTATAAGAGGTAAAACAGAACAGAATGTGCGAGCCGTCAAGCGGAGGGATCGGAATGAGGTTAAACACTGCCAAAGAAATGTTGATTTGAACAAACAAAGAAAGCGCTACAAAAGCATAATACCAAGCCTGGCTTAATGTCACCATATAGAAGTTCATCGCAATTCTTAAAAGCAATGCGCCAATGGTTGCACATATCAGGTTAGAAAAAGGACCGGCAAAGGAAACGATTATTTCACCTTTTTTATAGTCGCGGAAGTTTCTGGGGTTAACGGGTACGGGTTTTGCCCAACCGAAGCCAACAAAAAGAATCATAAGCGCACCGATGGGGTCAATATGCTTTAATGGGTTAAGTGTAAGTCTGCCCATCACCATGGCTGTGTTGTCGCCCATTTTCTTAGCGGCAAGAGCATGCGCATATTCGTGTATAGGTAAAATTGCAAATATGATAAAGAACTTTATGCAAAGAAAAATCAAAAGTTCCTGAAATGATGAAGCTCCAAAAATCGACACAGATAACGGTCTCCTTTCACAAATAATTATTCATCTTATTGTACTATAAAATGATAAAAATATCAAGTGATAATTCTTTTTCATAAATTACAAACTTTTTTTCAAAAAACACTTGCATTTATCAGAAAGATTTGCTATGATATACCTTGTTAAATTCTGAAGTAGTAAAGAAGGAGGTGCAGCCTCGTGGCAAAATGTGAAGTTTGCGGAAAGGGTGTTACTTTCGGAATTAAAGTATCTCACTCCCACAGAAGAACTAATAGAACCTGGAAGCCCAATGTGAAGAGAGTTAAAGTTTTAAAGAACGGTACTCCCTGCCACATCTATGTATGCTCCAGATGCCTCAGATCCGGCTTAGTTACCAGAGCATAATTAAATTCCAATTATAAAAGAGTGCGGCAGTTGTGCCGCATTTTTTTATTGTTGCAAAAATCCCCCGATGTAAAGTCGAGGGATTTTTCTTTTACATAATAGTTTTATAAATTAACGTGGGTTTAGGTACTTCGCTGTCGCTGAACGTAAGCGAAGACAAATAAAGTTTTTCCGCCTCAGCAATAACAGCTTCTTTATTTGTGTAAATAGTGCAAAGAGTTTCACCAACTTCTACATAGTCACCCGTTTTCTTGTTAAGCTTAATGCCAGCAGAAAAATCAATAACATCTGTCTTGGTAATTCTTCCGGCACCTAAAAGCGAAGAAACATTGCCGATAGCTGCAGTATTCATCTTCGAAATCCAGCCGCTGTGCGGTGACTTAACCTCATAGATATATTCAGCTTTGGGAAAGTTTTCAGTATTCTCAATCCAGTCAACGTTTCCACCCTGATAAGCTATCCACTCTTTAAACTTGTTATATGCAAGTCCGCTTTCAAGTGCGTTTAAGGCTTTTTCATAGGCTTCTTCGCGCGATATTTTAAAGCTTTGTGCAAGCATGTTTGCGGCAAGTGCCAAACAAATCTCTTTCAAGTCGCCTGCGGTTTCGTTTTTAAGAACCGATATAGCCTCGATAACCTCGAGCGAATTGCCGATTGCATGGCCCAAAGGCAGATCCATGTTTGTAATAAGTGCCGCCATGTTGCGAGAGCAATGCTTGCCTATTTCAACCATGCTTTCGGCTAAAACTGTTGCCGATTCGAGGTCTGGCATGAACGCTCCGCTGCCGACTTTAACGTCTAATACAATAGACCTTGCACCCGCAGCAAGTTTCTTGCTCATTATGCTTGAAACTATAAGAGGAATTGAATCGACTGTTGCGGTAACGTCACGCAAGGCGTAAAGCTTTTTGTCGGCAGGTGTCATGTTGCCTGTCTGACCGATTACAGAAACGCCAATATCTCTTGTCTGCTTAAAGAAATCGTCAATAGATATTTCAGTCTTATAGCCTTCGATAGATTCAAGCTTATCAACCGTGCCGCCTGTGTGACCAAGCCCTCTGCCAGACATTTTGGCAACCTTGGCACCGCATGCCGCAACGATCGGTGCGACGATAAGTGTTGTTTTGTCACCCACGCCGCCTGTCGAGTGCTTATCTACAGATAAGTCACCAAATTCGCTTAAATCTACCGTATCGCCCGACTTTGCCATGGCGTCGGTCAACGAGGCAGTTTCTATATCAGTCATCGAATTAAAGCAAATTGCCATTGCAAGCGCAGACATCTGATAATCAGGTATTTCACCGTTAGTAAAGCCGTTTATGGCGAAGCGTATCTCCTCGTCAGACAACTCCTCACCCTTGCGCTTTTTATAGATAATATCATACATTCTCATAATCTGTCACCGTTAATTCAAGTGTTCAGGGCCGAAGCTATGAGGCAAAAGCTCGTTTAAGCTATATGTTTTAACAGAAGTTTTTGTGACCATGTGAATTTTGAAATCGTCTTTACAAAATTCACGCATTACCTGTCTGCAAATTCCACATGGCGGAAATGGAGAATCTTCGAGAATTCCGTCTTTACCTCCGCAAACTGCAATTTCAACAAAGTCACGATTGCCATCACTAACCGCTTTAAAAATTGCGGTCCTTTCGGCACAGCTGGTGGCAGAGTAGCCTGCATTTTCAATATTGCAGCCTGTGTAGACCGAACCGTCAGCGCACAAAAGTGCAGCACCCACCTTATAACCCGAGTAAGGTGCATATGCGTTTTGCATGGCAACGGTTGCCATTTTGCAAAGATTGCTTAAGTTATTATTCATAGTCATTCTCCGAATAAAATTTCGTTTTTTAAGCTTACACCGGGGGTATCAAATTCAACGTTAAACAGGTCGCAAACAGTTGCGGCAATATCGGCAAAAGTTGAACGGGTGCCAAGGTTTTTAGGAATTATGTTTTTACCGTAAATTAAAAGAGGTATATATTCACGGGTATGGTCGGTGCTTATATCTCCGGGGTCACAGCCGTGGTCGGCAGTAATCATTAATATGTCATCGTCATGCATAATTTTAATAAAGTCACCAAGCCATGCATCAAACTCGTTTAGCGCTTCGGTATATCCAACGGCATCATTTCTGTGGCCATACTGAGAATCAAAATCAACCAAATTTGTGAAACAAATGCCTTTAAAATCTCGACTTGCAACATTAAAGGTCTTTAACATACCATCGGTATTGCCACTCGTTAAAATGGTTTCGGTAACTCCCCTGCCCGCAAAAATATCAGTAATTTTGCCAACGGCAATAACGTCTTTACCTGCATCTTTTAAAGCATCAAGCATCGTTTTGCCATAAGGCTCTAACGAGAAGTCGTGGCGGTTAGAGGTGCGGATAAAACTGCCGTTTTCACCAATAAACGGGCGGGCTATAACCCTGCCAACTGCGTGTTCACCGACAAGTATCTTTCGTGCAATGCGGCAGTATTCATATAACTGCTCGATAGGAACGACATCTTCGTGTGCGGCAATCTGAAAAACACTATCAGCCGAGGTATAAACAATTAAATCACCCGACCTGATATGTTCTTCGCCATAGTCTTTTATAACCTCTGTTCCCGAGTAGGGTTTGTTGCACAGAACTCCCCTGCCCGTTTGCTCTGAAAATTCGTCTATAACCTCTTTCGGAAAGCCATTAGGATAAGTGGGCAAAGGTTTGCTTGATATAAGACCGGCAAGCTCCCAGTGCCCGATGGTTGTGTCTTTACCCATCGAACGCTCGGCAAGTCGGCAGAATGCTGCTGTTGGTTTAGGTGCATAAGGTAAAAAGTCCACACCTTCGATATTGCCAAGGCCCATTTTAAGCATGGTAGGAATATTTAGTTTCCCTGTATTATAACAGCTTTTTAGGGTATTGGTTTCCTCGTCACCGAATTTGTCAGCATCGGGCAACGCACCGATTCCACAGCTGTCTAAAACAATTAAAAACAATCTTTTCATAACTCACCAATTAAAGTCTGATTGCGGTGTTAAGGGCAATCTCCATCATTTCGGTAAACGAGTTCTGTCGCTCTTCGGCAGTTGTTGCTTCGTGAGTGATGATGTGGTCGGAAATTGTGCACATTGCAAGTGCTTTTTTGCCTGCACGGGCGGCATTCATATATAAAGCGGCAGCTTCCATTTCAACAGCTAATGCACCCATCTTAATCCAGTTAGGTGTGGCGTTAGGGTCATCGCCATAGAAGCAATCGCTTGAAACAAGATTGCCGACGTGATAGGTAACGCCTTTCTTTTTTGCCTCATCAACAGCGACGGTTAAAAGGTCATAACTGCAAATTGGTGCAAAGTGGCCTGCAAGGTTAAACTGATTTACATAGTTAGAATCGGTGCAGGCGCCCTGACCGAAAACGATGTCACGGATTTTGATATTTTCCTGCAAAGCCCCTGCCGAGCCAATGCGCATGATGTTTTCGACACCAAAGAAATTATAAAGCTCGTAAGAATAGATACCGATTGAAGGCATGCCCATACCACTTGCCATTACCGAGACTTTTTTGCCTTTATAAAAGCCCGTATAGCCGTGAATAACACGGACGTTGTTTATAAGTCTTGCATCCTCTAAAAAATTCTCGGCAATAAATTTAGAGCGCAAGGGGTCGCCCGGCATTAAAACTGTTTTTGCAAAATCCGAAGGTGTTGCATTTATGTGAGGGGTTGGATAATTAATAGCCACTGTTTGCTTCCTCCTGCTTAACAATTTTTACAATTCTGCTTGTGCCAAGGCGCGATGCACCGAGATTGATAAAATCTTCGGCATCTTTAATGCTCGAAATTCCTCCTGCTGCCTTTATTTTAACGTGAGGTTTGACGTGTTCGGCAAAAAGCTTCACATCGTCAAACGTAGCACCTGCGGTTGAAAAGCCAGTCGATGTTTTGATGTAATCGGCACCCGAATTTGATACGATTTCACACATTTTTATCTTTTCTTCATCAGTCAAAAGGCAGGTTTCGATTATGACTTTTAAAAGCTTACCGTTGCAGGCTCGCTTAATTGCTTTGACCTCAGCAAGTATATCGTCATACTTCTTGTCTTTAAGCATACCGATGTTTATTACCATGTCAATCTCATCGGCACCGTTTGAAACAGCATCAGCAGTTTCAAAGACCTTGGCTTCGGTAGTTGAATAGCCGTTAGGGAAACCTATTACAGTGCATATTGCAAGCTTGTCGCCTACGTATTCTTTAGCCTGTTTAACGTAAGAAGCAGGTATGCACACAGATGCCGTATGATATTTAATGCCATCATCGCAAATGGCTTTAATCTCCTGCCACGTTGCTGTCTGCGACAGAAGCGTGTGGTCAACCTTAGAAAGTATTTCTTTAATGTCCATTGTTTATCCCTCCATAAAAAGATTTAATAACACTTGGCTATTTCAAAATATATGATATCCGTCAAAGGGTCATATTCAAAATCTGCAACATCTTCAGTATAAAAGCAATAAACCGAGCTGTGGCAAACAGGTATAAACAGATAATCCTCGATGATTCTCTTTTCAGCATTTAAATAATCATAATATTTTGCTGTTAAGGTGTTATACTTGTCAGCTGTTCTTTCAATAGTCTTAACCTCATCTGCCTCAAATCCAAAGGTTTTTAAGGAGCCGAAGTCAGATATATAACCAAAAACATCGCCGTTTTTGGGCGAAAGCTCTGCAAAGGCGATGTCATAGTCGCCTGTGCTTATTCTTTTGGCGTAATCAGCTTGGTTTACAACCTCAATTCCAAAGTGTATTCCAAAAGCATTATACCACGAATCGGATATTATGCGAAGCTTGTCGTTGTCGGCAAAAGTATCGCAAACCAAGATGTTTATATTGTAAAGAGAGGTCTTTTCGGTTTCAGTCAAAAGGAAGTTCCAGCGGTATTCAGCAGTTATTTTGTTATATTCAAGCAAAGCTTTATCGAAACTGCTTTCATAGACCGAGCCGGAGGGCATAACCGCGTCAGTTGTAAAGATACTGTATGCCGGCAAAAGGTTGCCGTTAAGTTTTTTATCAAGCTCGGGGCGGTTAATTGCAAGTGCAAAAACCTCCCTTATATCCTTTCGGGCAAAAATTTCGTTATTCAAATTAAATACAATGCCATGTGTTGCGTTTGAATACTTCTTATATTCATATTCAAGCTCTGTAAGCTTTGATAAATTGTTTTCTGTTATTAAAATATCTGTAGTTTCGTCTGTAAAGTTATTTAGCTTTTCAGCGTCGGTGGGGTCGATAAGATAGGTTATGCCTGAAGGATATACCCTGTTTATCTCTGAATATAAGCTGTTGCGAATGAGCCTTATATAGTTTGACTTGTTATACTTATCATATAGCCAATATTTTACGTAAAACGCACCGTTAGAAGCTATGTTTTCGGATTCGAGGCCATATTTGCCCTTGCAGGAGATGAAAAACTCCTCGTTACAGGGTGAGGCGGGAAGCTGAGATAAGAGATAAAGAAAATCAGCATTCTGATATTCGAGAGTGAACTCGACGGTATAATCATCAAGAGCTTTAATGCCTATCTCTTCAAACGCAATCTTGCCGTTATATACCTCTTTAGCACCTGAAATGCAAAAGTACGCCGAGGCATAGGGCGACTCGGTCTTAACATCGAAAAGGCGCTTAAAAGCGAAAACAAAGTCGTGTGCGGTAACGTCAGCCTCGAAATCGCCGAGCGACTTCCATTTATATCTGTCGTCTAAATAAAAAGTATATTTAAGTCCGTCCGACGAAATAAGATAATCCTTGGCAACTCCTGTTATTATTCTTCCGCCTGAACTGCGCACAAGACCGACAAACATATTTTTTGCGACGGCAATTGATGAGTGATCGTCAGCTATCTGTGGGTCGAGGTTTTCGGGGTTAGAGCTTAACGACACCTTGAAATTGTGGCCCGAACCGTCGTTTTCAAACAAAGAGCATGAAGAAAACAAAACGAGTGAGCACAAAAGCGCTAAGACAACCGATAAATTCAGTATCTTTCGCATTATGCTCACCTCTTTCTATATGCTATATATCGGCAATTACTGCACTGCCTGTTTCAAGTGTTTTCTTAACGTCAATTATACGCTGGTTTGTGCTTCCTCTGAACTTAGCTTCATAGCTTTTTAATGAAATAACAAAAGGTCCGTCAACAAGATAGTCTAAAACCTCAAGCAATTTCATATATCCGTTTTCATCATCGGCGTGCGACATCAGATATTCTATAGTATAACCCGAATATGCCATTATGCCAAGACCCGAGGACTTGATTTTCTTGCTCAAATCAGCCAAGGCTTTGGCGTGGCAGAAGGGCTCTCCGCCGCTGAAGGTTACACCGTCGAGCAGTGGGTTTTCTAAAATTTCCTCAAGAATCTTATCGGTATCTGCATCATATCCCCCCGAAAAATCGTGGGTCTGAGGGTTATGGCACCCCTCGCAACGGTGGGGGCAGCCCTGAACAAATAATGTATATCTTATTCCGGGGCCGTCAACAATTGATTCTGCGGTTTTTCCGGCAATGCGAATTTGCATATTGCACCTCTTTAAATAAATAGACGATTAGGGCAGGTTGAAAAAATAACCTGCCCTAAACTGTTATGAAAAGGTTGAATGAATTAGTCTTCGTTAGCGCCGTGCTTAACTCTGTCGTTAACTTCGGCACGCTTTGCGTTGTTGAATCTGTCAAGAGTACCAACGAGGTAGCCTGTAATTCTGCGTATTCTTTCAAAGCCATAAGAGCCTTCGGTTTCCTTTCGTCCACACTTGGGGCAAGTATCGCCGATTATACCCGTGAAGCCGCAGCAGGGGTCTCTGTCAACAGGGTGATTGATAGAACCGTAGCCGATGCCCGATTCCTTCATGCAACGAATGATCTTTTCGAATGCGGGAAGGTTCTGGCAAGGATCGCCGTCAAGCTCGACATAGCTGATGTGACCGGCATTGGTGAGTGCGTGGTAAGGTGCTTCAATCTTGATCTTGTTGAAGGCACTGCAAGGATAGTATACGGGAACGTGGAAGGAGTTGGTGTAATAATCTCTGTCGGTAACGCCTGCAATCTCACCGTACTTCTTCTTGTCAATTCTCAAGAATCTGCCCGAAAGACCTTCGGCAGGAGTTGCAAGGAGGGAGAAGTTAAGGCCTCTTGCCTTGGTTTCCTCTTCCATTCTTGCACGCATTCTTGAAATGATCTCATGACCGAGCTGTCTTGCTTCTTCGCTTTCACCGTGGTGCTTGCCTGTTAAGGACTTCAAGCATTCTGCAAGGCCGATGAAGCCCATGGAAAGTGTACCGTGCTTAAGAACTTCTTCAACGGTGTCATCGGGACCAAGCTTTTCAGAATCGAGCCATACGCCCTGACCCATAAGGAAGGGATAGTTCTTAACCTTCTTCTGTGCCTGTACTCTGAAACGAGCAAGAAGCTGTTCAACAACAAGGTCCATAATGTTATCTAAGCTCTCATAGAACTTGTTGATATTGCCCTTAGCTTCAATTGCAAGTCTGGGGAGGTTAACAGATGTGAAGGAAAGGTTACCTCTGCCGGTAACGATCTCACGGGTAGGATCGTATGCGTTGCCGATAACACGGGTTCTGCAGCCCATGTAGGCTATTTCGCTGTCGGGGTTGCCCGGCTTATAGTAAGGAAGGTTGAAGGGAGCATCTAAGAATGAGAAGTTCGGGAACAAGCGCTTAGCGGATACTCGGCAAGCAAGCTTGAACAAATCGTAGTTGGGGTCGCCCTCGTTATAGTTAATACCCTCTTTAACCTTAAAAATGTGAATCGGGAAAATGGGCGTTTCACCGTTGCCAAGACCTGCTTCCTGAGCCAAGAGAACGTTTCTTATAACCATTCTGCCTTCGGTAGTGGTGTCAGTACCGTAGTTGATGGAGCTGAAGGGTGTCTGTGCGCCTGCACGGGAGTTCATGGTGTTAAGGTTATGGATAAGTGCTTCCATTGCCTGATAGGTTGCCTTGTCGGTTTCCTTAACTGCACGGTCGTGGCTGAACTTCTGAATCTTAGCAATCTTTTCAGCGTCGCAATATTTTGCAAGGTATTCAGCTTCCTTTGCAAAGAAGTTCTCGTCAGGATCAAGAGTGGGAATTACGCCGTTTACTTCCAATTCAGCAAGATAGCCTTTAACGTAATCGTCGCAATCATCAATGCCGTCAAGCAAAGCAAGCGAACGGATAACATTGTCACGGTATCTGTGCTTGAAGGTTTTTCTAACGCCGTCAGCCATGTCGTAATCGAACTTGGGGATACTTTGGCCGCCGTGCTGGTCATTCTGGTTGGACTG
>JAZSPX010000171.1:0-4174 GCA_045537675.1 Candidatus Faeciplasma sp.
GTGTATTCCATAAGTTTATGCTATACTGTATGTGTATAATTGCGCATAAAATTTGCATATTTACATAACAGCTCAAAAACTGTTATATAAGACGTATAAAGGGAGGATCCGTTATGGAACAGTCAACGAGAACAAGAAGAGGTACGCTTAAGGTATCTGAAAATGTAATTGTTACAATTACAAAAAATGCAGCGAATGAGGTTTCGGGCGTTTACGCAATTGCTAACAAGGCATTCAGCGTAAGCAGTTTGCTTCGCTCAAAGGCAGATTCAAGCGACGTAAGCGTTGTAATGCTTGACGGTGTTGCAAAAATCTCTATGTCTATTATTGTTAAAAGCGGTTACAACATAGTTAACGTCTGCGAACAGATTCAGGAAAAAGTTAAGGCTGCAGTTCAGACAATGACGGGTGTTACCGTTTCTAAAGTAAACGTCTCTGTTGTAGATGTTGATTTCGGCACACAGACCGAGGACTAAACATTAAATTTGCCAAGTGGGCTATTGCCTGCTTGGCATATGCTGTTAATTTATCAATTTAAGGATGGACGTTAAAATGGGTGTTACCAGACATGATATCCGTGAATCGGAATTTATTATTATTTTTGAAAAGCTTTTCAGAGAAGAATCTGTTACCGAGCTTTTAGAGCTTTCTTTAGACAACGAATCGGTTACCGTTAATGACGAAGTAAAAGAAACAGCAGAAGGCGTTTTTGCTAACTTAGAAGAAATTGACGCTGTAATCAACAAATTCAGCGAAAAGAGAAACATTGCAAGAATGCCTAAAATCAATCTTGCAATTTTGCGACTTGCTATTTACGAAATTCTTTATAAAAACGATAAAGCACCCGTGGGTGCCATTATTAACGAGGCTGTGGGACTTGCAAAAAAATATGCGCAGGATGCTGACGTTTCGTTTGTAAACGGTGTGTTGGGTGCATACTCACGCACATTGGGTGAAAAGTAATGCCTGATTATTTAGGTATTGATACCAGTAATTACACAACTTCGACTGCTTTGTTTTCTACTGATGAAGGCAAGTGTATTCAATCTAAAAAGCTTTTACCTGTAAAAGAAGGCGAGCTTGGTTTAAGACAGTCAGATGCTGTTTTTCACCATGTTAATCAGTTCACTGAGCTTTTTGAAGCTTTACCTCTTGATAGTGACAAGCTTTCAGCGGTTGGTGTTTCTGCGCGCCCAAGAAATATTGACGGTTCATACATGCCTTGTTTTTTAGTTGGTAAAACAATTGCTAAAAGCATAGGCGCGTCGTCAAATATTGCGGTTTATGAAACCTCTCACCAAGTTGGGCACATTTTGGCGGCACTTTATTCGTGCAAGAAGCTTGATTTGGTGTTTGATAATAAGCCGTTTTTGGCTTTTCACGTCAGCGGCGGCACGACCGATTGCCTGCTTGTTGATCCTGATGAAAATGAAGTTATAAAAGCGCAGGAGGTTGCGACCTCGCTTGATTTAAAAGCAGGACAAGCTGTTGATAGGGTAGGGCTTATGCTTGGCTTACAGTTCCCTTGCGGAAAAGAGCTTGAAAAGTTAGCGGCGCGATCTGAAGCGAAGTTTAAAGTCAAGCCGATGATAAAAGACGGTAACTGTTGTTTGTCGGGCATTGAAAACAAGTGCCGCGATATGCTTAACAAAGGCGAGGATAAGTGCGATATTGCGCTTTATTGCCTAAAATATATTGAAGCGACTATATTTGAAATGACAGCCCATGCCTTGGCGAAATTTGGCGATATGCCCGTTATCTATGCAGGCGGGGTTATGTCTAACATGATTATACGCAACTCTTTGGCAAATAAGTTTAACGCTTATTTTGCCGAGCCGGAATACTCTTGCGATAATGCTTGCGGTGTTGCGATTTATGCCGCAATTAAGGATGGTTATAAGCTGTGAGTTCGATTTTAACAGTATCACAGATAAATACATATTTATCTTTTAAAATTAAAAACGACCCTAAGCTTAAAGGCGTTGCGATTAAAGGTGAAATTTCTAACCTTTCTGTTAACCAAAAGTCTGGGCACATCTATTTTACTTTAAAAGATACTTCTTCGGCTTTAAAGGCTGTAATGTTTTATTCAAACGTTGCACGCTTAAAATTCATGCCCTTACCGGGGCAGAACGTTGTTGCGTTTGGCAATATTGACGTTTATGAGCGTGACGGTGTATATCAGATCATCGTCAACGAGCTTTTACCTGTCGGTGAGGGTGAATCGTTTTTAGCGCTTGCCAAGCTTAAAGCCGAGCTTGAAGCTTCGGGCATTTTTTCCTCACCCAAAAAAGAGATATGTAAATACCCTGAAAAAATTGCAGTCGTTACCTCTGCAAGCGGTGCGGCATTGCAGGATATTATAAATATAATTTCAAGGCGATACCCGATTGTTAAGCTTCACGTTTTTCCAACACTTGTTCAGGGCGTTTATGCGCCTGCTTCAATATCTGAAGCTCTTGGAAAAGCTGATAAATCCGGCGCCGACACAATAATTCTTGCGCGCGGCGGCGGTTCCAGCGAAGATTTAGCAGCTTTTAATACTAAAGAGGTTACACTTGCGGTGTTTAACTGCAAAATACCAGTCATTTCTGCAGTCGGTCACGAAACTGACTGGTCGCTTGCCGATTTAGCTGCAGACTTAAGAGCACCTACGCCTTCCGGTGCTGCCGAGCTTGCTGTTCCCGATATGCAGGAAATTCTTAGCGAGGTCAAACTTTTGAAATCTCAGATGAATACTTTGGTTTCCTCTCGAATCAAACTTGATTCAAGAGTTTTGACAAGCTATGTCGATATACTTAACACTCTTTCGCCAAAACGCAAGGTAAATAATCAGCTTGACGAGATTAAACATATTGCCGAGTCGATTAAGCAAAGCACTGTATCTAAGGTTAATATATCAAAGCTTGCGCTTAATTCGGCTACCGATATGCTTGAAAGCTTAAATCCTCTTAACATCATTAATCGAGGATATGCGGCTGTTTTGATTGACGGTAAAATGGTTTCGTCTGTTGACAATGTGGCTGTTGATAGCGAGGCTGAAGTATTAATTAATGGCGGCAGCTTTAAGGCAAAAGTTACCGAGATTAATAAAACGGAGAATTAAAATGAACTTTGAAGAATCAATTAAAAGACTTAAAGAGATTTGCGATAAGCTAAAAGATGAAAACACTTCTTTAGAAGAAACAATGGTTTTATATAAAGAGGGGATGGCACTTTCTAACGAGTGCACAAAGCTTTTGGAATCTATCAAGTCCGAGCTTGATGTGAATTATGAACAGGCAGGCAAAAATGAATAATTCTTTTATTAACGGGCTTAAAGCATTGAGTGAGAAAGTTAACAACGCCTTATACTCGATTGATTTGCTGAAAACTAACGGTAATTTGCCCGATGAAAAAGTGATTGAAGCTGAAATCTATGCTCTTTCTGCCGGCGGCAAAAGAATAAGACCCGTTTTGTGTCTTGCTTTCTATAAGCTTTTCGGCGGGAATGACGATATTTTGGAACTTGCCTGCTGTTTAGAGCTTGAACACACGTTCTCGCTCATTCACGATGATATGCCCGAAATGGATAACGATGATTTCCGCCGCGGCAAGCCCTCGACTCACAAAGCATTTGGCGAGGATATTGCTTTGCTCGCTGGTGACGGTTTGGCAATTTTACCTTTTGAAATCATATCAAAATCGGCACTTAATGGCAAAATCAGTTTTGAAACTGCGGTTAAGTTGACACACTTGCTTTCTTCATCTGTTGGCAATAAAGGCATGATTGCAGGGCAGATGCTCGATATATATTCCGAGGGTAGGGAAGTTGACGAAGCCTTCTTAATCAATATGTCCTCGCTTAAAACAGGTAGATTGTTAGAAGCTTCCTGCCTGTTTGGCGCAGTTTTAGCAAACGCTGACGATGATAAGCTTAATGATGCGAAAATATATGCTAAAAACATAGGCCTTGCTTTTCAGATGATAGACGACGTTTTAGACGTTACGGGCGACGAAGCTGTTTTGGGCAAGCCGATTGGCAGCGATAAACAAAGAAGTAAAACTACGTTTGTTGATATATACGGTGTAGATGATACACTTGCTATGGCAAGAGAGCTTACATCACACGCAATTAACGCCATTGAAAAATATGACGGTTGTGAATTTTTAATTGACCTTGCAAAATATCTTA
>JAZSPX010000114.1:0-2330 GCA_045537675.1 Candidatus Faeciplasma sp.
CTCCAGTTTCTGATTCAATCTCTAAAGACGTCGTTTCCGATGTTGTTGTTTCACTTTCCGTGGTAATCTGAGTATCAGAAGTTGTAACCGAAGTTGGTTCCTCAGACGAATCCAATGTATCTAGTGTGGTAACATCTGACGATACAAGTGGGTTGTCAGGCTGATCATTTTGGGTATTTGCTCTGCAACCCGTTAGCAAAAGCGTAATTGCTAATAGATAAACTATTGTTTTTTTCATATTAATAAATTATAACACCTCACCGTTTCTGCGCTTGATAAGTCTTATGTCCGAACCAATAAAACGAAGAGTCAGATATATTCCCAAAAGTCGGGAAATAATTCTGTCATCATATCTTGACTGCAACTCCTCGAGCGAGAGGTTTGTTGAAACAATAGTCGGCTTGCCCATGTTGGCTCGGCTGTTGATGATGTTATAGATAGAAGCCGAATTGAAGCTCGAAGAAAACTCGCTGCCAAGGTCATCTAAAATAACAAGGTCAGCGTTCAAAAGTGTTTCAAGCGTGTCACCCTGTGCTCTGCCAAAGTGTTCTTTTTCAATTTCTCTAAGATAGTTCTGGATAGAATCAAATGCTACGCTGTAACCCTTCTTCAAAACCTCACACGTAATGCAAGAGGATAGAAACGTCTTGCCCAAGCCTGTTTCTCCCAAAAGCAAAAGGCCGGGGGAGTCGGGCGAGAAGTTATTTGTATAGTCAATGCAGAATTTTAAATTCTGTGCCATTCTCTCTTTAGCGTTTATAACGTTACCCTTATAATTAACGCTTTCGGGGTAATAGTCAAGGTTGAACTCGGCAAAGGTGTGAAGCTTAATCTTACATTGCTTGTTAAGCTCATAAACCGAATATTTATCCAAAAGTTCGGTCACACAGTCACATCTGTTGCCGTTTACGGTACCCGTATCGCTGCACTTGGGGCAGGTATATTTAACATCAAGGTAATCATGTGCATAGCCAAAGCTAGAAAGCAAGTATTTAAGCTTAGCCTGCATTTCAAGGTTTTCATCTCTTATTCTTTCAATTTCGGCTTTAACGTTTTCTTTTTTAGAGAAGATCACGTTTGCAAGCTTTGTTTTAGTTAAAAGAATGTTTGTGTAAACGTTGTATATTTCGGGTATTGCTTCAATCGTTTCAACGTGCGAGGAATGCATGTTAAGTGCGTTTTCGCGTCGCTTATCAAGCTCGGCATATGCTGCCTGCATAGCTTCTGATGAATATTTCATATACGTTATGTCCTTTATTAATTACTTTTTATCGGTTCCTATTCCAAGGGTAAAAGCATCAAAATCATCTAAATCAAACGAGCTTGTTTTTTCAATCTTCTGCTCACGAACAGGCTTGTTTTCCTTGTCAGCATCCTCGCGGGTGAAAATATTCTTTTCAGCCCAGCTTGAAAGAATTCTGTTTATGTAAGGGAAGGAGATTTTGTTCGTAGAGTCAACGCACTTTTCGCCGGCATATGAAATCATGTCAATATTAAATCCAAGTGAACGCCAGCCGTCAATAAAACTCTTTTGCTTCGGTGTAAGTTTTGCATCAATGCCAAATGCTGATTTAACTTTGTTTTCAAACGAGTGGACCTCAGCAATACGAATAAACTCTTTTTCAATCTCGCTGAACTCTGTAATACCTTTATCAAACAGTCCTTTAGCAACCCCCTCGATATATTTTGCCGAGGTTTTATCGAGATTTGCACAATAGGAGAGTACAGCGATAATGGCCATCGGACTGAAGCCATAATAATCTTTTAAGCAGATAAGCGCTTCGTGGTCGGCGTGCTTTAAAATCCTGCCAAGCGTTCTTTCTGCTTCATCAAATAAATGGCGCATGCTTGTATCATCCGAGAGGATTTTAGCAATGTCACCTGCAGAGTAGTGTGAGTGAACGACCTTTGTTACAACCTGCTTTGTTTCGGGTTTGTCAGCGGTCGTTGCTGACTGATTAGCAACAATCTCTGTGTCCGAATCGATGACATCATATTTCTTCCAGAAGGCAATGGCACATTCGAATTCTTCTTTGGTAATGCCTGTTGCCGAAATAACCTTTTCAGCATCGTTTTCGTCTGCTTCGCTTGCAAGCAAATAAAGCAAAACTTTTAAAGCGGCTGCATCGGCAAGCTTTAAATATTCATCTGTCAAAGCACATGGCACAGAAAAATATCTTTTCCATTTGCCTTGCTTAATGCTTATCTTCACGCAGCTCACTCCCTCTGTTTACATAAATGTATTGAAATTATACCACAAAAAAATGCATTTTTCAATCTTTTTATAGGTAAGTCTTAAAATGAAGAATTTTACACAATCTTTAGTGTCT
>JAZSPX010000138.1:0-9553 GCA_045537675.1 Candidatus Faeciplasma sp.
GACCCGATTGAAGTTTCGTCTGTTCACGGTTACGGCACAGGCGACCTTCTGGACGAAGTTGTCAAAAACTTCCCCGAAGAATCTGAGACCGAGGAAGAGGACGACCACATTAAGGTTGCCGTTATCGGCAAACCTAATGTCGGTAAATCCTCGCTTATAAACTGCATCGCAGGCGAGGAGCGCGTTATCGTTTCCGACATCGCAGGCACTACCCGTGACGCTACCGACACTGTTATCGAAAACGAAAGCGGCAAATACGTTTTTATTGATACCGCAGGTATCCGCAAAAAGTCTAAAGTACTTGAAAGCATCGAGCATTACAGCGTTTTGCGTTCCTACATGGCTGTTGACAGAGCTGACGTTGCAGTTATCGTTATAGATGCCGCTGTCGGCTTTACCGAACAGGATTCAAAGG
Organism: Candidatus Faeciplasma sp.; assembly: GCA_045537675.1. Lineage (GTDB taxonomy): Bacteria > Bacillota > Clostridia > Oscillospirales > Ruminococcaceae > Faeciplasma. Next base: position 416 of record JAZSPX010000138.1, read on the forward strand.
TTGCAGGCTATGCTCACGAACAGGGCAAGGCATGCATTGTTGCCGTCAACAAGTGGGACGCTATTGAAAAAGAAACGAACACCATGAAAGAGTTTTCTGAAGATTTAAAAACAAATCTCGGCTTCATGGATTACGTTCCCTTTATCTTTGTTTCTGCCAAGACCGGACAAAGAGTCAATAAGCTTTTCGAGCTTATCAACTTTGTCTATGCAAATAACTCCATGCGCATTTCAACAGGCAAGCTCAACGACATTCTGGCATATGCCACAAGTCGTGTTCAGCCTCCGTCTGATAAGGGAAGACGCTTGAAAATCTACTATATGACACAGCCCACAACTAACCCTCCGACGTTTGTCACCTTCGTTAATTCGATGGATCTGTTCCACTTCTCTTACAGAAGATATTTAGAAAACCAGATCCGTGAGGTTTTCGGCGGACTCGAGGGCACACCGATCCGTTTCATTGTCCGTGAACGTGACAACACAGACACAAAGTAGCGAAAGGAAGTATCTTTACGTTTTACGTCGCACTTATTGTTATCATAATCTTTTCTTACATTATAGGAAGTCTGAACTCTGCAATCATCGCCACCTTCTTCATCTCGGGTAAAGATATCCGCGATTTTGGCAGTAAGAATGCAGGGCTTACCAACGTTTACCGCTGCTTTGGCAAAACCGCGGCAGCGCTTACTTTGTTGTTCGATTTTATGAAGGGCTTCTTGGTCGTTCTTGCTGCACGTTTACCTTTTTTCACCGGCCTTCTTTCTAAAGAGGATTACGATGTCTTAACCGTTTGCTTGGTTGCAACGCTTTTTGCAATCATCGGCCATTCTTACCCTGTGTTCTATGGTTTTAAAGGCGGTAAGGGTATACTTATTGCGGCAGTTTGTATGCTTGCGACCGACCCCGTAGTATTCCTTTGCGAGTTTATGATGTTTGTTATCGTTGTTGCCATAAGCCGATATATCTCGCTTGGCTCAATAGCTTGCTGTGTAGGCTATCCCGTGTTTACTTTCCTGTGGCAAGCACTTTTGGCTCCAACGTTTGGTTTGCACTATAACAGCATTGTTTTACACGTTGTTATAGCGGCACTTGTAGGGCTTTTCTGCTTTTTGCGCCATTTGCCAAACGTCAAACGCCTTATCAATCACGAAGAGAATAAGTTTAAAATAAGAAAAGATTGATTTTCCTTTATCCTTAAGAAAGGATGATAAACCATGCTTAAAATTGCAATACTCGGCTCGGGCGGTTTCGGCTTGGCACTTGCCGCCTCTTTTGACAGACTCGGTCACGAGGTTACCGTGTGGAGCGCTTTTAAAGACGAAATCGACACGATTAAAAGAACTCACGAGCTTCGTGCAAAGCTTCCCGGAATAACCATTCCCGAAACTATTGCTCTTAGCACTGATATATCCTGTATTTCAGACAAGGATATAGTTTTAGTCGGTATCCCTTCAAAATTCGTGCGCGAGGTCTGCGAGCAGGCAAAGCCTTACATCAGTGACAGTACCATAATCGTCAGCACGGCCAAAGGCTTAGAAGACGATTCTTTAAAGCGCATGACAGAGGTTATTTCCGAGGTTATGCCAAATAACAAAATCGTCGCTCTTACCGGCCCCTCTCACGCAGAGGAATTGGGCAAGGGAATACCCACGGCAGTTGCCGTTGCCTGTGACGATACCGAGGTTGCCAAGCTCATTCAAAAAGCTTTTTCTGATAAAGCTTTGCGTCTTTACGTTAATAACGACGTCATTGGCAGCGAGGTTGGCGGTGCTGTTAAAAATGTAATTGCACTTTGCTGCGGCGTTGCCGAAGGGTTGGGTCTTGGTGATAACACCAAAGCCGCAATTATGACAAGAGGCCTTAACGAGATCATGCGCCTTGGCGTTGCAATGGGCGGCAAGCCCGATACCTTCTACGGTCTTGCAGGCATGGGCGACTTAGTCGTTACCTGCACAAGCATGCATTCTCGAAATATGAGAGCCGGCATTTTGATAGGGCAGGGTGTCCCTCCGCAAGAGGCAGTTCATCAAATCGGCACAGTAGAGGGTTACGCATGTGCAAACGCAACACTCGAGCTTGCTAAAAAGCACGGCATCGATATGCCCATTACTTTGCAGATAAATGAGATCCTTTTCCAGGGTAAGGACCCGAAAGAAGCATTGATCGAACTTATGCTTCGTCCGTATGTGACAGAATAATACATACCCCGATGTAAGGGAAGACACGCATAAAACAGTTAACAGGCACAGCGGATCAGTCAGCTGTGCCTGTTCTTGCATATTCGACCGGATTATGATAATATATAGCCAGTTAAAAAAACTTGAATAGGTCGAATAGATAAGAATTTGAGAAGATTGATAAATGGGATTATGTGAGGAGAATAATGAGTAATAGATTAAGATTATATGTACCATCATTAGATGAACTATGGTATAGGCAGAATATTATGAAAGACCCTGAAACAATGAGTTACAACAAAGGATATGACATGGCATTTGAGGGTTACGATAGAGAAACAGGTTGCATTGCTTTTCCAAAAGAGGATTGGGAGGATTGGTACGATTACTTTATAGGGAACGAGCCAGAATGTTTTTATGCTTATTTGGTCCGTAATAAAGATAATGCATTTATTGGAGAAGTCAATGTGCATAGGAATAACACAATGCCATGGTATGATATAGGAATAGTAATTGAAGCAAAATATAGAGGACATAAATATGCTGTTGAGGGATTATTGTTGCTCTTAGATTATGCGTTTGATAAATTACACGCGGAAGCTGTTCATAATGATTTCGAAATTTATAGAGAAGCGGCACTACAGACACACTTATCTGCTGGTTTTAAGGAATATAAGCGAGAAAACGAAATAGTGGAGCTCTTGATTACCCAAGAACAGTGGAAGAGTTTGAAAAGATAATTTCCAATGTACAGAATTGTATCAAACTCATACAATTGAATTGCGTTCAATTGTCATCCCTCGCTCGAAAGAGCTCGGTCAATTCCAATTTATCGAACAGTAAGAGCGACTTCTATACACAGCATTCTGCTATTTGTTCGAACGACGATAAAAGCCAAGCTGCAAAACGCAGCTTGGCTTTAACTGTTCCATGAATCCCGTCCTAAAAATCGGGTTTTATTTTTTGTAAAAATCTTTGTTTTGTATTTACTTTTTCGGTGATTTATTGTATTATATTATTGGTATAATATGAAATGAAAAATATTCGGAGGACGTTTATGAAACCTGTTTATAAAAGAGTGCTTTTAAAGCTGAGCGGCGAGGCACTTGCCGGCGACAAAAAGACCGGCCTTAACTATGATGAAATTACAAACATCTGCAAAAGCATTAAAAAGTGCTATGATGCAGGCGTAGAGCTTGCTATCGTTGTAGGCGGCGGAAACTTCTGGAGAGGACGTTCAAGCGGCGCTATGGACAGAACCAGAGCTGACCATATCGGTATGCTTGCAACCGCAATGAACGCTTTGGCTGTTGCCGATGTTTTAGAGTCTTTGGGTGTCGAAGTAAGAGTTCAGACTGCCATTTCCATGCAGCAGATCGCAGAGCCTTACATAAGAAACCGTGCAGTAAGACACCTCGAAAAGGGAAGAGTAGTTATCTTTGGCTGCGGCACAGGCAACCCCTTCTTCTCGACCGATACAGCTTCCTCGTTAAGAGCAGCAGAAATCGAAGCTGATGTTATGCTTAAGGCAACAATGGTTGACGGTGTATATGATAAGGACCCCCACAAGTATCCTGACGCTGTTAAATATGAAACCCTCGACCTTGACGAGGTTTTGGTTAAGCACCTTGCAGTTATGGACAGCACCTCTGCTGCAATGTGCAAGGATAATAATATCCCGATTATCGTTTTCAACCTCTCCCGACCCGACAACATTTACGATGCTGTTATGGGCAAGAACGTAGGAACTTTAGTTAAGTAATTTATATATTGAAAGGAAGTATTGAGCTATGAAAGAAGTATTGAATGTTGCAAAGGAAAAAATGGAAAAGACCTTAAAGGTTTTGGGCAGCGACTATGCCGCTATCAGAGCAGGCAGAGCTAACCCCGCAGTTTTGGACAGAATTACCGTTGACTACTACGGCACTCCCACACCCATTCAGCAGATGGCTGCAGTTTCAGTATCTGATGCAAGAATTTTAGTTATTCAGCCTTGGGATAAGTCCACACTCAAGTCCATCGAAAAAGCTATTCAGGCAAGCGATTTGGGCATTAACCCCGCTAACGACGGTACTGTTATCCGCTTGACCTTCCCTCAGCTCACCGAAGAAAGACGTAAAGAGCTTTCCAAGGACATTAAGAGACTTGGCGAAGATGCTAAGGTTGCAATCCGTTCTATCAGACGTGACGCTAACGACAAGATCAAGGCAATGAAGAAGAACTCTGAAATTACCGAAGACGACGTTAAGAACTTCGATAAGGATATTCAGAAGCTTACCGATAAATACGTCGGCTTTATCGACGATGCTGTTTCCGTAAAGGAAAAGGAGATTATGTCTATCTAAGACATTTTTAAAGAATTCTGAGCTCTTAGGTACATAACCGCAGAGCTCATTATTTGTAACTGCAGAGGTAATTTGATTGAAGCTTAGTGATTCTAAAGACAATTTGATAATTCCTGAACATATTGCTTTTATAATGGACGGCAACGGCCGCTGGGCGCAGAAGAGAGGGCTTAAGCGCACCGAAGGACACAAAAAAGGTTCCGAATCGCTCAAACAGCTCATTAAAGACATTAACGAGCTTGGCATTAAATATGCCACGTTTTACGCCTTTTCGACCGAGAACTGGAAACGCCCCGAAGAAGAAGTTTCAACGCTCATGCGCTTATTCGGCGAATACATCGACGAGCTTATGGAAAGTGCCGACAAAGCAGGCAACTCCCGAATTCGTTTTGCCGGCGACCGCGAACGCCTTTCTGAAAGCCTTAAAAGCAAAATGTTCGAGTGTGAAAAAGCAAGCGAAAATAACACCGGACTTTGTGTAACCATTGCTGTCAATTACGGCGGTAAAGACGAGCTTACTCACGCAGCCCGTGAAATTTCCCGCTTAACAAAAGAGGGGTTCGTTTCGAAAGATAACGTCTCGTCCGAGCTTATTGATTCGCTTTTATACACCGCAGGAATACCCGATGTTGACCTTTTGATAAGAACTGGCGGCGAAATGCGTCTTTCTAATTTCTTAATCTGGCAGTCGGCATATGCCGAACTATACTTTTGCGACACCCTCTGGCCCGATTTTAAAAAGAAGCATCTAATGCTCGCAATCGAAGAATTCTCTCGCAGAAACAGAAGATTTGGTGGTCTATAAATGAAAACACGAATAATTTCGGCAGCAGTTGCAATTGTGTTGCTGATTGCAATGCTTTGCCTTCATAAAACCATAGTTTTTAACATAGCGCTTGCTTTAATCGGTGTGCTCATGATATACGAGGTCGTGCGTGCTGTTGGCTGTAAAAACAGACTTCTTGTGCTGTTACCGTCACTTCTCGTGGCTGTCGCTTTCCCGATTATGGCACGGTTTTACAGCGGATATGTCTTATATCTTCTCATCGCATTCATTTATGTTTCAATTTGCATGGTATCAACCTTTAAATATCATGTAGACCTTAGCATAGAAACAGTCTATCTTATAATAACCCAGACCTTGCTCATAAGTGCTTCAATGCTTTCTTTAGCACTTATTGAAAAGCTTTGCGGAACGATGTCTTTGCATTATCTCATACTTACATTCTGCGGTGCATGGTTTGCCGATACAGGTGCATATTTTGCGGGTACGTTTTTCGGCAAGCACAAGCTTTGCCCCGAAATTTCGCCTAAGAAAACGGTCGAGGGATTGCTTGGCGGATTTATCGCGAACGCATTGTTATTTGTCGTTTACGGTTTGATCTTCCTTTCTCCTCATGGCATACCCAACTATTTGCTCTTGGTGTTCATGGGTGTTATTTGCGCACTTCTGGGTGTAATCGGCGATCTGAGTGCCTCGCTTATCAAGCGTAAATACGGAATTAAGGATTTCAGCAATCTAATGCCCGGTCATGGCGGAGCAATGGACAGATTTGACAGCGTTGTTTATGTAGCACCGTTTATGGTTATCTGTTTAACAAGCATTGCTGTTGTTGCATAACTTTCAAAAATAATAAGCCTATTTGGGGTAACTTCTGTTATCCCTTTTGTGCTTTTAAAATCCAATTTTTTTCAGGAGGGGACAGCGTGAAGAACATTTCAATTCTCGGTTCAACCGGTTCGATCGGTACCCAGGCGTTAGAGGTTGCACGCATGCATAACCTTAATGTCGTCGGTCTTGCCGCACACTCGAATGCCGATAAACTGCTTGAACAAATAAATGAATTTTCCCCTCGCTATGTCTGCATATTTGATGATGATAGTGCGGTATACTTAAAGGAAAAGCTGTCTGACACTGATATTGAAGTATATTCGGGCATGGACGGCCTTTGCAAAATAGCCTCTTTAAAAGAAGCAGACATCGTTCTAAACAGCGTTGTAGGAATGGTGGGGCTTCGTCCCACTCTCGCTGCAATCGAAGCAGAGAAGGATATTGCCCTTGCCAACAAAGAGACTTTGGTTGCAGGCGGCAAGCTTGTAATGAACTTGGCCCGTGAAAAAGGCGTTAATATCTACCCTGTCGATAGTGAGCATTCTGCAATTTTCCAGTCTTTGCAGGGTGCTAAGCGCTCACAGCTTCAAAAGATTATTCTAACAGCCTCGGGCGGCCCTTTCTTTGGAAAAACAAAGAAAGACCTCGAAAATGTCACCCTTAAGGATGCTTTGAATCACCCCAACTGGTCAATGGGCAATAAAATTACCATCGACTCTGCTACGCTTATGAACAAGGGATTAGAGTTTATTGAAGCAATGTGGCTTTTCGATGCTTCGCCTGAAATGATTGAAATTGTCGTTCACCGAGAGAGCGTTATTCATTCCGCTGTCGAATTTGACGACGGTGCCGTGATTGCCGAGCTTGGCGTTCCCGACATGAAAATTCCAATTCAATATGCAATTTTGTATCCCGAGCGTTTAAAATGCCCGACAAAGCGCCTATCGTTAACAGATTACGGCACGTTAACCTTCTATAAGCCCGATTTTGAAACCTTCGATTGTTTAAGCGCCTGCATTCGTGCAGCTTCAATCGGCGGCACAGCGCCTGCCATTGTAAACGGTGCTAACGAAGAAGCAGTTGCAGCATTTATTGCAGGTAAAATAAAGTTCTTGGAAATAGGCAGGCTTGTTAAAGGCGCACTCGATTCTGTTGAAATATCAGAAATCAACACGCTCGATGACGTCCTTTCGGCAGATTTAAAAGCCAGAGAATTCGTTAAAAATCACATTAATTCACTAATTTAGCGGAGGTTTAGTCTTGGTAATTCTTTATATTCTTGTAGCAGTTTTAATTTTCGGAATTATAATTTTAATCCACGAATTCGGCCACTTTGCCGTTGCAAAAGCCTGTGATATTAAAGTCAACGAATTTGCAATCGGCATGGGCCCGAAAATATTCAGCTTTGGCAAGGGCGAAACTAAGTTTTCTCTTCGCGCTATACCTATGGGCGGTTATGTTTCTATGGAAGGCGAAGATGAAGACAGTGCTGACCCAAGAGCATTCAACCGCAAAAAGGTGTGGCAAAGGTTGCTTGTTGTTCTTGCCGGCGCCGCAATGAACCTGATTCTTGGCTTTGTAATTTTAATTATCGTAACATCTTTCAGCGACGCTATTGTCAGCACAAAAATTGCAAAATTCGCGACCGAAGATGCACTTTCTCACGTAACAGGTCTTGAAATCGGTGACGAAATAGTTGAAGTTAACGGAATGAAGATTTACTGCGACACAGATATTTCCTATCAGTTCCAGACCGATGAGGATTTGACCTTTGAAATGGTCGTTAACCGAAACGGCGAAAAGGTAACTTTGCCTGCCGTTCAGTTTGAATCCACTGAATACGACGACGGAACACGCTCCTTGCACATCGACTTTATTGTTGTGGGTGAAAAGGTAAACCCCTTAACAGTAATTGAATACTCATCAAATAAGTTTGTGTCTGTCGCCAGAATGATATGGCTCTCGTTAAGAGATTTGATTACAGGTAAATACGGTCTCAACGACCTTTCGGGTCCTGTCGGCATTGTGGGTGCTATCGGCGATGTTGTCGGTTCAACTCAGCAGGGCGTGCCCTTTGCAGATATGCTTGCAAACCTTGCCTCTTTCGTTGTGTTTATCACCATAAACGTCGGTATATTCAACCTTTTGCCTGTCCCTGCACTCGATGGCTCTCGTGCTGTTTTCCTTATTATCGAGGGTATAAGACGCAAGCCCTTAAAGCCCCAGGTCGAAGGTATGATTCACATGATAGGCATGCTTTTGCTTATCGGACTTATGATTGTTGTAACTGTTTCAGACATCTTCAAGCTGTTCTAAATTATAGAAAGAGTTTTGTTTATGAGAAAAGTAAAACCCGTAAAGGTATCTAACCTTACACTTGACGGTAAGCATATTTATGTTCAGTCAATGCTTAACGTGCCATCTGACGATATAGAAGGCAACGTTAAACAGGCAGCACTGCTTGAAAATGCAGGCTGCGAGATTGTTCGTGTTTCCATTCCCGATAAGGCGTCGCTTGATTTGATACCTGCAATTAAATCAAAAATCAATATTCCACTTGTTGCCGATATTCACTTCGATTATCGCTTGGCTCTTGGTGCCGCCGAAAGAGGAATTGACAAAATAAGAATCAACCCCGGCAACATCGGCTCGATGGATAAGGTCAAAGCTGTTGCCGATATCTGCCGACAGAAAGCAATTCCAATTCGCATAGGTGTAAACTCGGGCTCACTTGAAAAAGAGATTTTAGCTAAATACGGCTCTCCGACGCCTGAAGCTTTGTGTGAAAGCGCAATGGGTCACGTTAAGCTGTTAGAGCAGTTCGATTTTGATGATATTGTTATTTCCCTTAAATCCTCTGACGTTAATAAGATGATTTCAGCCTACCGCTTAATTTCGCAGATGACTGACTATCCCTTACACCTCGGAGTAACCGAAGCCGGTACTTACAACATGGGTCTTATCAAATCGTCCATCGGCATAGGCTCGCTTTTGTGCGACGG
>JAZSPX010000032.1:0-3597 GCA_045537675.1 Candidatus Faeciplasma sp.
GATCCGACTTTGTTAGCGTCGTATGATGATATTCGAGAAATTGATGGCTTTGGCGATGTCATGGCGCAAGAGGTTGACGATGCTTTGCACGAGCCTCATATGACTCAGCTTATTGAAAGCTTAAAGGCACAAGGTGTTAACACCCATTATGAAAAGGTGGCTAAGTCTGACAAGTTTTCGGGTAAGGTGTTTGTTTTGACAGGCACTCTGCCAACCCTCAAACGAGATGAGGCAAAAGCCATTATAGAAAGTCATGGCGGCAAGGTATCATCGAGTGTATCTAAAAAGACTGACTATGTTTTGGCAGGTGAAGATGCTGGCTCGAAGCTTACAAAGGCCCGTGATTTAGGAATTGAAATTATTGATGAAAATGCGTTTTTAGCATATATCAGCACAACGGAAGGAAATGAATTAAATGGAGATTGATATTAAACGTATCGCAAAACTTTCTCGCCTTAGAATTGACGAAAGTGAAGCTAAGAGTTATGAAGATGAAATGAAAAACATCATTGCGATGGTAGAGCGTATGCCTGATATTACCGATGAGCTTACTCTTGACCTTGAGAATGTAATGACACTTCGTGAGGACAAGCTTGCCGACGAGCGTATTTCAAGAGATGTTATGCTCTCTAACGCACCCAAGGTAGTTGCGGGCTGTGTTGTTGTTCCTAAAACAGTTGAATAAGCAGGAGGTATAGACTAATGAATTTATATGAATATAACGCATATGAACTTAGTTCTATGCTTAAAGATAAGAAAATTTCGTCAAGCGAGCTTACAACTGCTGTATTTGACAGAATTGACGAGGTCGAACCTAAGGTTGGTGCATATCTTTTCACCAATAAAGAGGCTGCACTTGCAAAAGCCGCTGAAATTGACAAAGCCATTGCAAACGGTGAGGCTTTAGGCAGACTTGCAGGTATCCCTGTCGGTATTAAGGATAATATCTCGACAAAGGGTGTACCCACAACCTGTGCTTCGAGAATGCTTGAAAATTATAAGCCCGTGTTTAACGCTACAGTTATCGAAAAGCTCGAGAGTGAAGGCTTTGTTATGACAGGTAAGCTTAATATGGACGAATTTGCTATGGGCTCGTCTACTGAAAATTCTTACTTCAAGTCTACAAAGAACCCCTTTGATACTGAATGCGTTCCCGGTGGTTCATCTGGCGGCTCGGCAGCTGCAGTTGCCGCTGGTGAGGCTATTGTTGCTTTGGGCTCCGATACCGGCGGCTCTATCCGTCAGCCTGCATCTTTGTGCGGCGTAGTAGGATTAAAGCCTACATACGGATCTGTTTCACGTTACGGTTTGGTTGCATTCGCTTCCTCACTCGACCAGATTGGACCTTTTGGCAAGTGCGTTAAGGACGTAGCCCTCTTACAGGACGCTATTTGCGGTTATGACAAGATGGATGCCACCAGCGCAAACAGAAGCTATTCTTCGCTTTATGACGGACTTAACGATAACGTTGCAGGCCTTAAAATTGGTATTCCCAAGGAATACTTTGGTGCAGGCGTAAACGACGAAGTGAAGACTGCAGTTATGAACAGTGTTAAGGAGCTTGAAAAGAAGGGCGCAATTGTTAAAGAAATTTCTTTAGGCTCGACTGACTATGCCCTTTCTGCTTATTATATCATCGCCTGTGCAGAGGCTTCATCCAACCTTGCACGCTTCGACGGTGTTAAATATGGTTACAGAGCGCCCAACTGCGACGGCTTGCTTGATATGTATGAAAAGACAAGAAGCGAAGGCTTCGGCAGGGAAGTAAAGAGAAGAATTATGCTTGGTACGTTTGTTTTAAGTTCCGGCTATTACGACGCTTATTACAAAAAGGCTAAGCTTTTGCAGAAGAGAATTCTTTCTGAATTTAATGAAGCATTTAGCGATGTTGACGTTATCATCACTCCCACTTCGCCATTTGAAGCTTTTAAGGTTGGCGAAAAAACAGGTAACCCCTTGGCTATGTACGCTTCTGATATTTGTACTGTAACAGTCAATATCGCAGGTCTTCCTGCTGTTAGCGTACCTTGCGGCTTCAGCGCAAGCGGTCTTCCTTACGGAATGCAGATTATCGGCAAAAAGTTCGACGAACAGACAATTCTTAACGTAGCTTTTGCTCATGAAAACAATTTCGGAGCATTCAAGATGCCGACACTTTAAGCTTATCGAAAGGAAGAATGAATCATGATGATTAAAGGATATGAAGTTGTTGTCGGCTTAGAAGTCCATGCCGAGCTCAACACAAAAACTAAAATATACTGCAACTGCAAAAACTCTTTTGGATTAGAGGTTAACACCCAGGTTTGTCCCATTTGCTTGGGCATGCCGGGCACTTTGCCTACATTAAACGAAAAAGTCGTTGAATATGCTATTAAGATGGGTCATGCTTTGAACTGCTCTATTAATCGCATTTGCAAACAGGACAGAAAGAATTATTTCTACCCCGACCTTCCTAAGTCCTATCAGATTTCTCAGGCTGATATCCCTCTTTGTCACGACGGTTATTTAGACGTTATTATCGGTGACGACGTTAAGCGTATCGGCATTGAAAGAATCCATATCGAGGAAGACGCAGGCAAGCTTTTGCATTCTGATAAGTTTGACGGCTCTTTGGTAGACTTCAACCGTTGCGGCGTACCTCTTATCGAAATCGTTTCTAAGCCTGATTTGAGAGGCTCTGACGAGGCGAAAGCCTACCTTGAAACGATTCGCTCCATACTCAGATATATAGACATTTCTGACTGCAAAATGCAGGAGGGTTCTATCAGATGTGACGTAAACGTTTCTGTTCACAAGCCAGGCGAACCTTTTGGTACCAGATGTGAAATGAAGAACGTTAACAGCTTCTCTGCCGCAGTAAGAGGAATTGATTATGAAGCTAACCGCCAGATTGCTTTGCTTGAAGCAGGCGGAACTGTTGTTCAGGAAACAAGACGTTGGGACGACGCAAAGGGTGAAAGCGTTTCAATGCGTTCGAAAGAAGACGCTCAGGACTATAGATATTTCCCCGAGCCTGACCTTTTAACCATCGTTGTGCCTGAAGAGAAGGTACAGCATCTTAAAGATACCTTGCCCGAGCTTCCTAATGCAAAGATCATGAGATATGTCAGCGACTACGGTGTTTCTCACTATGATGCTGCTATGATAGTTGACGTGTTGGAGAAATCTATATTCTTCGACAAGTGCATGAACGTCGGCTGTAAAGCTCCCAAGCTTTTGGCTAACTGGGTTTTGGGCGAGATTTCTAAGTTCATGAACGAAGGCACCGCTATCGAGGATACCAAGCTCACACCAGAAAAGCTTGTTACCATTGTCAATTACATCAACGACGGTAAAATTTCCACCGCTGCAGGTAAGACGATCTTCGACATTGTTTTGACCGAGGATAAGGAAATTGATGTAATCATTGAAGAAAAGTCGCTTTCTCAGGTATCTGATATTTCAGCACTTGAAGCTATTGCTGATGAAGTTTTGGCTACTAACGAAAAGTCGGTTAACGACTATTTGGGCGGTAAGACAAATGCACTTGGCTACCTTGTAGGTCAGTGTATGAAGGCTTCTAAGGGCAAAGCAAACCCCGGAATTATGAAGGATATA
>JAZSPX010000217.1:0-5617 GCA_045537675.1 Candidatus Faeciplasma sp.
CTGCTGTGCAGCTGTACCCGGTGCTTGGCACGTAATGGGCGTTACCCAGGGCGCAGGCCTTTCCCTTAAGTGGTTCAGAGACAACTTCTGTGAAGCTGAAAAGGAAACCGCAAGACTTATGGGTGTTGACCCCTATTACCTTATGGACAAGGAAGCTGACACCGTTGCAATCGGTGCTAACAGACTTCTTTACCTGCCTTACCTGATGGGCGAAAGAACTCCTCATCTTGACCCCGACGCAAGAGGCGTGTTCTTCGGTCTTTCGGCAATGCACACCAAGAAGGATATGTTAAGAGCAGTTATGGAAGGCGTATCTTATTCGCTTCGTGACTGTGTTGAAGTGTTCAAGCAGATGGATATCAGCGTTAGCGACATGATGGCTTGCGGCGGCGGCGGTTCTTCCCCGTTGTGGAGACAGATGCTTGCTGACCTTTATGCTTGCCCTGTTAAGACCGCTTCCTCGAAGGAAGGCCCTGCTTTGGGCGTTGCTTTGCTTGCAGGCGTTGGCGCAGGTCTTTACTCGAGCGTACCCGAGGCTTGCCGTGCAGTTGTTAAGACTGACAAGGTTCAGGAACCCATCTTTGAAAACGTTCCTAAGTATGAAGATTGCTATAAGCTTTACACCGAAATCTATCCTGCTCTTAAGGATGCTTATAAGAAGCTTGCAACTCTTTAATTAATTTCCGGAGGAATATGACAATGGCATTATTAGATTCTGTAAAGGGCCTTGCTAAGGGCATTTTAGGCAAGGTTGACATTAAGGACTTAGCTTCTGATGCAGGCGCACTTATTGAAGCTGTAAAGAGCAAGGACTTCTCGAAGATCATCTCTAAGGTTAAAGAACTTAAGGACGGCAGTCCCGACTCGAACGAGGCTATGGACCTTGTCGGCACAGTCAAGAACTTCCTTAGCGATAAGGTAGGCAAGGACGACGCTGACAACGCACTTTCGGGTGTTGCAAAGCTTGCAAGCTCGAACGACGACGTTAAGGATATTATTAACAAGGTCGGCGGAAACGGCGCTTCCGAATTCGTCTCCAAGGCAATCAAGTCCTTCCTTAACAAGTAATTACAAAGCTAAAACCTCTTGCCGGTTGGTGAGAGGTTTTTCTTTTCACCCAACCTTTGACATGCGCATAAAATAAACTAAAGCTTATCCCCCGAGCTTGAATAAACTGAGCCGTGCGGTCAACAATAAAAGTAACACCGCACAAGGAATTTGGAGGATGAGTATGTCAGTACACCGAGGAGAAATATATTATGCCGATTTAAGCCCCGTTGTCGGCTCCGAGCAAGGGGGCGTAAGGCCTGTACTTATAGTTCAGAACGATGTTGGCAACAAGCACAGCCCGACTGTAATTGCCGCCGCAATAACCTCGCAAAGGGAAAAATCGCGCCTGCCTACACACATTGAAATTGACAGCGCCTCTTGCGGTCTTGCCAAGGACAGCGTTGTGCTTTTGGAACAGATAAGAACTATTGACAAAAAGCGCCTTAAAGAAAAAATGGGCGTTTTGGACCAGACCGCAATGGGCAAAATCGACACGGCACTTTCAATCAGCTTTGGTCTTACGCAATAGAAAAAAGAACACCCCTCGAAGCCTTGAACTTCGAGGGGTTTATGATTGATTTATTCTTTTTCGAGGTTTTTAAGTGCGTTGATCTCCTCTCGGTTAAGTCTTATAACCGAGTCTTTAACCAGCTTGACCTGGTGACGCTCGAACACCATATCGCCTTCAGTCTCGTGAATTTTAACGTGCATTTTGCCCGAAATAAGGTTAACGTCGGTAACGGTTGCCCTGCCCGAGGGAGTATCGACAATTGCGCCGACCTTGGGGGTGATCTTCAAAAGCTCCTCATAGCCGTCCTGCTCATATTTTAAGCAGCACATAAGTCTGCCGCAGGTGCCCGAAATCTTTGTGGGGTTAAGAGACAAGCTCTGCTCTTTTGCCATTTTAATGGATACGGGCTGGAACTCGCCCAAAAAGCTTGCACAGCAAAAAGGTCTGCCGCAGATGCCAAGACCGCCAAGCATTTTGGCTTCGTCACGAACACCAATCTGTCTTAACTCGATTCGTGTTCTGAAAACAGATGCAAGGTCTTTAACCAGTTCTCTAAAGTCAACTCGGTTGTCAGACGTGAAATAGAACAAAAGCTTCGAATTGTCGAACGTGCATTCAACGTCAACCAAGTTCATGTTAAGGCCATAATGTTCAATCTTCTTCAAGCAAATGTCAAAAGCCTCTTTTTCTTTGACCTTGTTAATTTCAATCTGTTTAAAGTCTTCTTCTGTTGCAATTCTTATAACAGGCTTCAAGGGTGCAACGATTTCTTCGTCGTCAACCTCGCGGTTTCCGCAAACGACTTCGCCGCATTCAACCCCTCGTGCTGTTTCAACAATAACGCTGTCGCCCTGATTTATCTTCAATTCGCCGGGCGAGAAGTAATATACCTTACCAACGCTTTTAAATCTTACTCCGATAATTTCGGTCATATACTTAAATTTCCTTTCGTTTATTGCAATGAATATGTTCTTAACCTGCAGCAAAGGTCGTTAAGTGCCAGCTGCATGTTTGCATTTCCGTTAATTTTTCTAATCGCTTCGCCAACGGCTTCATACATCTTAATAAGTCCGCTTTGCCTTACGTTTTCGCCAAGTGTTTCAGCTTCCGCCTTGCAGGAGGACACAAGCTTCGCCCCCGATTTTGACATTAAAGCGTCTCTTATTACTGTTTCCAAAAGTGTCAGCGCATGTGTGGCATAGGCTTTATCCTTGTCGAGGTTTGAAAGCTCCTTCGCCAGAAGGTATTCATCGCCCTTGTTAAGCGCCGATGCTATTGCTTTAACCGCTTCAAAGGGGTAGTCCTCGCTGTCGGACGATAAATATTCCAAGCACGCACCAATGTTGCCGCCAAAGGCTTCAATTGCTTTTTTTGTATCTGCCTCGCTATACCCTTTTTCGGTAAGGGCTTCAAGGCACTCGTCGTCAGTCGCTTTGCCAACGCTTAAAACAATCGAGCGGGAAAGAATTGTCTGCAAAATCCCCTCTTTAGCGGTGGCCGTCATAATGAAAACTACGTTTGCGGGCGGTTCTTCAACAATTTTTAAAAGAGTGTTCTGTGCCGCAGGCAGGGCCTTGTCAATCAGCGGCAGAATGTAAACCTTGTAAACACCCTCGTTAGGGGTAATGCTTGCGTCCGATATTAAGGGGCGCAAATCGTCTGCTCTGAAATTTCCGCTTTTGCCGCTTGGCACAAGGGTAATAAGGTCGGGGTGGGCGTTGTTTTTTGCCATTCGGCAGGACTTGCACACGCCGCACGCTTCACCGCAACCCTCGTGACACAAAATCTGTGCCGCCAAATGGTTGGCAAGTGTTTTTTTACCCACGCCCTTCTCTCCGCAAATTATGAACGAGTGGGAAAGGCGAGAGTTTTTTATCATCGAGCTTATAAGCCCGGTGGCGTTGTCTTTTGAATAAAGCTTCATAGTTAATATCCTATGCTTTAAAATTTTGCGATTAAAAACCTACACAGTTATTCTATCACATATAATTGAAAAATGCAAATTTATTTCATTGACTTATAATATCTGAAAGCTGAAATAAGCCTTGACCTTGCCCTTTTTACCGTTCTTGAAACGGTGGAAACGTCGATGTTGTTTTCCTGCGCAATTTGTGCCAAGGTTTTTGCGTTGAAATAGTAGTCTTTAATATATCTTTTTTGTGTTGGTGTAAGTTCGTTTTCAATGGCTTGCATAAGCATTACCTTTGGCACAGTAATCAAACGAAGATATTCGGTTTTTGCAACCGAAAGCTCTCGCTCGGCACCCTCTAAGCTGACGCGCCGCATTCTTGCCATTGGTTAAACTCCTCCTCTGTCAAATATGCAAGCATATCTTTAATGTCTCTTAGAATTTCATTTCTTTCGGTATCAATGGTGTATTTTCGTCTTTCAAGCGCATGAAGCCTTTCAACATCGGTTTCCATGCTGATTTCAAGTGCAAGTTCGTGCGAACGCTTGTGAAGCTTCTGAGCCTCTTTACAATATTCGTTTATTATTTTTAACACTTATTTATCTCCTTTTTTGTTATTGCACGCCCGAATAAAAAGAACATATGTTCCGAAATTCCTTGATTTACATGATAGCCAAAATTTCTCATTTGTCAATAGTTTTAACAAAAGAGTGTAATTTTTTGGACAGATGCTATTGCAAAAGGCTTGTTTGCGTGGTAAAATCAATTTGGAAAGAATTAATCCGAAAGGGAGAAAAATATAGATGGACGACAAAAAAATTAAAAGAATAAACGAGCTTGCTAAGAAATCGAAGACAGTTGGGCTGACTGATGCCGAGATTATTGAACAGCAGCAGTTAAGAAACGAATACCGTGCGGCTTTTTTGGGCAGCCTTTCAAGCCAGCTTGACAGAATTCAGATCGTTGAAGAGGACGGCTCGAAAACCGACCTTAAAAAAAGAAAGGACAGCTAAGTTATGGAGCTTACCCCTAAATCGAGACAGAAGCAGAAGCTTTTGATTTTGCAGAAAATTCTTTTGACTGAAACGGACGAAAACCACAAGCTTTCGGGCAACGATTTGATTGACAAGCTTGCTCTTTATGACATTAAGGCCGAGCGCAAAACGATTTATGACGACATCGCAACGCTTATCGAATCGGGGCTTGACGTTGTTGTTGAAAAGCTTGGGCACTCGAACGTTTATTACGTTGGTTCGCGCGTTTTTCAAGAGGAAGAGCTTTTGGTACTTGCAGATGCAGTTGCCTCCTCGCGCTTTTTAACACAGAAAAAATCGAACGAGCTGATTAAAAAGCTTCAGTCGCTTACAAGCAGGCACAATGCCCAGCACCTTAAGCGCACGGTTTATGTTGGCAACCGCGCCAAGACCTATAATGAAGCAATTTATTACTCTATCAACGCCATTCACGAGGCTATTCACAAAAACTATCAGATTACCTTCAGATATACTGAATATGACCTTAACAAGCGCAAGCGCTATCGTCACGGCGGCGACCTTTATAAGGTCTCGCCCTATTACCTTATTTGGGAGAGCGACTGCTACTATTTAGTTTGCTATTGCCAAAAGCACGAGGAGCTTTGCCGTTACCGAGTGGACAGAATGAGCGACGTGACTGTAACAAAATCGAAGCGCCGTGAGCTTTCTTTAACCGAGGAGGAGCTTGCAAAATCGCTGCGTGCTACTTATAACATGTATGGCGGCAAGACTGAAACTGTAACGCTTGAGATGTCGAACGGGCTGATCAACGTTTTAATTGACCGCTTTGGCGATTCTATTCACGTAACACCCGTTACGCAAGACAGATTTACCGTTAAGTTAGAGGTTCAGATAAGCCCTACCTTCTGGGGCTGGCTTTTCCAGTTTGGAACCGATGCCAAGGTCGTTTCGCCCGAATGGGTCAAAAACGAAGCCCGACTTATGCTTGGCGAGATTATTGAAGCATATAAAAAGTGACTTTGAGCGGAGAAGGTGCTGACGCCTTTTCCGCTTTTTTTGGGTGCCTGCGGGGGCGAAGCCCTGTCCGCCACCTACGGCGGCGGACTTGCCCGAAGAAGTCGGATCGTAGCCATGTCGTTCTGTGAGCCAAGG
>JAZSPX010000195.1:0-2375 GCA_045537675.1 Candidatus Faeciplasma sp.
GACAATATGCCGCCCCTTGCCCCGCCTTTAATTGACGGGATCCTAAGAGAAGGACACAAGATGCTTTTAGCCGGGCCCAGCAAGGCCGGCAAGTCCTACGCCCTTATTGAGCTCACCTGCGCAATCGCTACAGGCACCACATGGATGGGCTGGAAATGCCATCAGGGGCGCGTTTTATACGTTAACCTTGAACTGGATACGCCCTCGAACTACGGGCGTTTCAGAAATGTTGTAGAAACCTTAAACCTCAATCAGGAAATGATCAAAAACCATGTGGACGTTTGGAACTTACGCGGAAAGGCCGAGCCCATGGACGTGCTTGCGCCCAAGCTTATACGCAGATGTCTAAAGCGCGGATACAAGGCCGTCATCATTGACCCCATCTATAAGGTCATAACCGGCGATGAAAACGCAGCCGACCAGATGAGTAAGTTCTGCAATCAATTCGACAAAATAGCATCCGACCTGGGCTGTGCAGTCATTTATTGTCACCACCATTCCAAGGGCGCACAGGGCGGCAAGAAATCCATGGACAGAGCAAGCGGTTCGGGCGTATTTGCCAGAGACCCCGACGCGCTGATCGACATGACGCAGCTTCAGCTGCCTGAAAAGACCATCGACGCAATCGAGGATCAGGCAGGGCGCGACGCCCTTGAACCATACCTCGATAAATTCGCCCCGAATTGGCGAAATAACGCCATCCGTGCTGACGTGGGCACTTATATGGCCATGGTTCAATACATGCGTAAAATCGGCATTTCTGAGGCTCTCATAAGCGTTGCAACTTCCAAAGCGGTTGAGGCGCAGGAGAAGGTCATGCAGTGGACAGCTTGGCGCATAGAAGGCACCCTGCGCGAGTTCCCTTCTTTCAAGCCGAAGAACATATGGTTCAGACATCCCGTGCACATGGAAGACCATTTCGGCGACTTGAACGACGCCGAAATCGAGGGCTCCAAGGAAGCCGCATGGATGGATAATTTCACCAAGAAAAAGACCCCCGAAGAGGCCAAGGAAGACAGAACCACGGGCATAGACACCGCCTTTGAAGCATGCGCCGTGAACGGAAAAGCCACCCTTGCGACCCTCGCCGAATACCTCGGATGCACCGCAAAAACCGTCAGAAACAGAGCCAAAGAACATGGCGGATTCTGGGTGGAAGACGGCGTTATCGGCCGCAAAAACGAGGCCTGAAACCCATCAGAGGGAAGGGAAAATCTCGATGAATTTCCCGTTTCCCTCGGCACAGGGAAAGAGGGAAAATCTCGGTGATTTACCGAGTTTTTCTTTCCGAGGGAAAATCACGGTGATTCACCGACTTTTTCCCAGGGAAGGAAACGCCTTATATATATATCCTATATATATAAAAAGGGTCGTTTCCCTCACCGCGTTCGGTCAGTGTGGAAAGTAAGGGGGCGTTTAACGTCCGCCCCCCTTCCTTCCACGACCACTGACCAATGAGTTTCCGTATTTTCCGTTTTCAAAAAATCCATTACCGACTTTCGAAAAAGGAGGTTAACACATGAGAAATAAAAGGTCAGAAGAATCGCGCGGCGTATGGTGGAAAGCCGCAAGCAAAATGCCGCCCTTGTCAAACTATCCCGACAAGTCCCAACCCTTCGACGTTTACAAAAGCGAAGTGATCAGATGGTTGGCTGACCAGCCTGAAATTCTGAATAATCTGTTCGACCATGCAGCAAGCACGAAAGCCATTGTATACGACAAAAACACCGATAAGTGGGTAGGTGTCAACTATGAAGTTTAGCGCAACCCCACAGGCTGAATTCTTCCTGCCCATGATCCCACCGACTGTCACAGACCAACAGCACCGCATCGTCGCACGACCCGGTCAGCGTCCCATGATCTATGACTCCGATGACCTGCGTGCCGCAAAGGATAACCTAAGAGCCCATCTGGGCAAGCAAAGGGCTGAGCTCTTCAGCCGCGGATACCAGACCATCAGAAATGCGCCCGTGCGACTTAAGGTCATGTGGTGCTTCCCCAAGGGCAATGCGCACATGAACGGCGAGTACCGTATCACCAAGCCAGACACCGACAACCTCCAGAAAGCCCTAAAGGACGTCATGACCAAATTGGGCTACTGGGAGGACGACGCCCTCGTGTGCGTAGAACAAATCGAAAAGCTCTGGGCTGATATCCCCGGCATTTATGTCAGAATCGACAGAATCGACTATCAGGAGGACTGACGCATGGCACTTAACCATTACACGGATAACTGGCCGCCCGGTTCCCTCACACGCGAGAAGATGATCGCATACAGGGAGATGAACGCAGACGGACGCATAATTCTTCAGAAGGTGCATGTGTCCGAATCCACAGGAGCGCACAAGGTGCTGTATGCCTCAGAACTTGACAAA
>JAZSPX010000168.1:0-3482 GCA_045537675.1 Candidatus Faeciplasma sp.
GGGGATAATGATATTCGTAAATTTGGATCGCAAGGTCAACAGCGTACTGCGGCGTTATCTTTAAAATTAGCAGAAATAAAACTTGTTTCAAAAATAATAAACGATAATCCTGTTTTATTGCTTGATGATGTTTTATCTGAGCTTGATAAGTCTCGAAAGGATTTTGTTCTGTCACAGATAAGCCGCATGCAGATTTTTATTACCTGCTGTGAACCGATCGACAAAATTTCGGGCGGAAGATTTTTGGTGAAATCGGGCAGAGTTGAAAAAGTGAGGTAGCTATGTTTTTGCATTTGGGCAACGACCACATGGTTGAAATTAAAAACATTGTTGCAATTTTCGACATTGAAAATGCCTCGACCTCGAGGATAACAAAAGAATTTTTAGCACTTGCAGGCAAGTCGAAAAGGGTAATCAGCTGCTCATATGAATTGCCGAAAAGCTTTGTTGTAACCTTGGACAAAGAATTCACCGAGCTGGTTTACATCAGCGCAATTTCGGCATCGACCCTTAAAAAGCGGTTAAAAAACATAACTGACGGTAAATTTTAATTAATATATAACATTTTGTATTTGAAAATACGCATTTGGAGGAAAACATTTTGGCTAACTTTGATGAAATCAACATCTCGGCAACAGCTGTTGATAAAGACAACAATTACGATGCGAGTGAAATTCAGGTGCTTGAAGGCCTGGAGGCTGTAAGAAAGCGCCCGGGTATGTATATCGGCTCGACAGGCCCCAAGGGACTTCACCACTTGGTTTATGAAATTGTAACCAACTCGATCGACGAAGCCTTGGCAGGTTACTGCACCCGCATTGACGTTGAGCTTTTGAAGGGCGACATCGTTCGTGTTACCGACAACGGCCGTGGTATCCCCACAGGCATTCACCCGAAGGAAGGTATCTCGGCGGCAACAGTTGTTTACACCATTTTGCACGCAGGTGGCAAATTCGGCGGCGGCGGTTACAAGGTTGCAGGCGGCTTGCACGGTGTTGGTGCATCGGTTGTTAACGCACTTTCGGAATGGTTAGAGCTTACCGTTCACGACGGCAAGAACATTCACTTCCAGCATTTTGACAGAGGTCATTATGACGAGCAAATGAAGATTGTGGGCGAGACTGACAAGACAGGTACGATCGTTACCTTTAAGGCCGACCACCTTATCTTTGAACAGTCGACCGTTTATGATTACGACACCCTGTTGAAGATGCTGAGAGAGCAGGCATTCTTGAACGCAGGCGTAAGAATTGTTTTTACTGACAGACGCGGCGACGAGGACGTTGAAATTGACCTTTGCTATGAAGGCGGTATCAGAGAGTTCGTTAAATATGAAAAGGAGATCCGCGGACACGAGGAGCTCTTCCCCGAGGTTATTTACGTTGCAGGAACCAAAGACGATTATACCTGTGAAATAGCTTTCCAGTATAACGATTCTTATAACGACTTAGTTTTATCCTTTGCAAACAACGTGCGCACGCCCGACGGCGGTACCCACGAAACAGGCTTTAAAAAGGCACTTTGCAAGGTTATTAACGAATATGGCAAGAAATTTAATTTGTTAAAGGACGGCACCCGCCTTTCGGAAGACGACGTGCGAGAGGGCATTATTGCGGTAGTTTCGGTTAAGCTTACAAACTGCGAGTTTGAAGGCCAGACAAAGGGACGACTTGGCAACCCCGAGGTTAGACCTTTTGTTGAAGCTTTGGTTTTGGAAAAGCTTATGAACTATTTGGAGGAAAACCCCACAGTCGCCAGAACCGTTTTTGATAAATCCATTCAGGCACAAAAGGCAAGAGAGGCTGCAAAGAGAGCACGAGATTTAACAAGACGCAAATCGGCGCTCGAATCGGCTTCGCTGCCGGGTAAATTGGCCGACTGTTCGGAAAAAGACCCTGAGCACACCGAAATTTACATCGTCGAGGGTGACTCGGCAGGCGGCTCTGCAAAGGAAGGCAGAGACAGACGCTATCAGGCGATCCTTCCCCTTTGGGGCAAGATGCTTAACGTTGAAAAGGCAAGAATCGACAAGGTTTACGGCAACGATAAGCTGACACCTGTTGTTACTGCCTTGGGCACCTCTATCGGCGAGGATTTTGATATTTCAAAGCTTAGATATAACAAGGTCATCATCATGGCCGATGCCGACGTTGACGGCTGCCACATCAGAACCCTGCTTTTGACCTTCTTCTTCCGCTTCATGCGCCCGCTTATCGACGAAGGCCACATTTACATTGCACAGCCCCCTCTGTTTAAAATTCAGAAGGGCAAGCAGGTAAGATATGCATATTCGGACGAGGAGCGTGACGTTTACATCCGAGAGCTTTACGGCGATAACACCGGCAAGTCGGACGTTCAGCGCTATAAGGGTCTTGGTGAAATGGACCCCGACCAGCTTTGGGAGACCACAATGAACCCCGAAACAAGAACTATTGTAAGAATAACTTTAGAGGATGCTGCATTGGCCGACGAGACCTTCACCATTTTAATGGGCGACAAGGTCAACCCCAGACGTGAATTTATTGAAAAGAACGCACAGTTTGCAACAAACCTCGATTTCTAAGGAGAAAAGATGGACCCTAAACTTACTTTAGAATATAAAATTTCAAAGGACGATTGGTTAAATGGCTATGACCTTTATTACAGTCTGTTCAAGAAAAAAACAACCTATCTTAAAGCTGTTATCTTTGTAATTCCGCTTGTTTTGTTTATCGAGCAGGTTATTAGAAACCCCGGCTTTACGGTTGGCTGGGTGTGCATTGGCGTTTGCGTTGCAATGATCGTAAGCGCGTTGATGAGCATAAAGCTTGACAGAAAAAACATGGCAACCGCTTTGGAAGCCATTAAAGACGACAGCTATGTTTTAAACCTTTTTGAAGACAGGCTGACAGTTAAAACAACAATTAACGAATCGCCCGAAAATTTGGAATATGACGAGAACGGCGAGCTTAAGCCCTTGCCCGAAATACCCGAAAGCGTTTGCGAGCTGACCGAAAAATCTTTGAAGGTTTATGAAACCAAGGATCTGGTGGCACTTTTCTCTCATAAGGGCAGCTTCTTCATTCCAAAAAAAGATATAAACGAATCTGACTTGGGCATTCTCACCTCTTGCTTAAAAGAGGCGGTAGGAAACAAGTATTTTGAAAAATAAAACGAATTTTGAAAGAGTGTGATTTTTTGTTCCCCGAAGATAAAAAGGTTATACTGACAGAGCTTAATGATGAAATGCGTTCAAGCTTTTTGCAATATTCAATGTCAGTTATCATTCAGCGTGCTTTGCCCGATGTAAGAGACGGCTTAAAGCCTGTTCACCGCAGAATTTTATATACCATGCACGAAGCAGGCTTAACACCTGACAAGAAGTACTTAAAGTGTGCAACAACGGTTGGTGACTGTCTGGGTAAATTCCACCCACACGGCGACGCCTCGGTTTATGATGCGTTGGTGCGCTTGGCACAGAGCTTTTCTTTGCGTTACCCGCT
>JAZSPX010000151.1:0-2534 GCA_045537675.1 Candidatus Faeciplasma sp.
ACGATCCGACTTCCTTAATGTTTCTGTGTTCATCTGCGTGTATAAGCTGGCCTCTGCCGATTCCTGCAACCACGTTAGACATGCGGTAGTTATAGCCAATCTCCTCGTGCTGGTACCAAAGCGCTTTTTCGCGCGACTGTGTTGCCCAGAACAGCGCCTTTTCACGGTCGTCTGCACTGTCGGTAATAAGCATTCCCCCGCCCGAGGTGGTGATGAGCTTATTTCCGTTAAAGCTTAAAATGCCGTATTTTCCGAACGTGCCGCACTGTTTGCCGTTATATGTAGCTGTCAGCGCTTCTGCTGCGTCTTCAATTAAAACGGCGTTGTGTCTGCGGCAGATTTTCTCGATTTCGTCCATCTTTGCAGGGGTGCCGTAAAGATGAACAAGCATTACCGCCTTGGCGTCGGGATACTTCTCGAAAGCTTTTTCAAGTGCTTCGGGGTCCATGTTCCAGCTTTCGCGCTCGGAATCTATGAATACCTGCACACCGCCCTCATAAGAAATGGGGTTGACGGTTGCCGCAAAGGTCATGTCGGAACACAAAACGATGTCCCCTCTTTTAACGCCTGCAAGCTTAACAGCCAAATGCAGTGCCGCCGTGCCCGAAGCCAACGCAAGAGAATAAAGCGGTTTTTCGCCGTTAAGATATTCAGCCATTTCGTTTTCGAAGCCGTCACAGTTAAAGCCCAAGGGGGCAATCCAGTTTTTATCGAACGCTTCTTTTATATATTCCATTTCCTCGCCGTGCATGGTGGGAGAGGAAAGAAAAATGCGCTTTTCCATAACAAATAATCTCTCTTTCGCTATCATTTAACGCTGTTCCCGATTTTTTCACATAGAATCCCTATTATCCGTTTTATTATACTACATATGGCCGTTTATTGCAATAGAGTTTTTTCTTGCATTTTCCAAGGAAAATAAACACTTGCCCAAAAACCAACTTTTTGATATTATAAACAAAAAGGCGGTGTTGATATGAAGATCTATGATATTTCGCAAGAGGTTTTTGGCTGTAAGGTTTACCCCGGTGACCCTGCACCCGAAAAAGAAACTGTTTTAAGCATTTCGGGCGGTGACGTTTGCAACCTTACGGCATTTTCCATGTGCGCACACAACGGCACTCATGTCGATGCGCCATATCATTTCATCGAAAACGGAAAGACCGTTGACTCTCTTTCTCTTGAAGCACTTGTCGGCTATGCGTTTGTTGCACAGCACGACGGGGTTGTTACCGCAGACGATGCAAAAGCTTTTTTAGAAAAAGCTAAACAGCTTAACCCCTTGGCAGAAAAAAGAATTTTAATCAAAGGCAGGGCAGAGGTTTCTTTGCAGGCGGCAGAGGTTTTTGCCCAAAACAAGGTTTTGCTTTTGGGTAACGAATCGCAGACAGTCGGCCCGGAAAATGCACCGATGGCTGTTCACAAGGTTTTGCTGGGTGCCGATGCCGTTTTGCTGGAGGGTATAAGGCTTGAAAACGTGCCCGAAGGTGTTTATTTGCTTAATGCCGCACCGCTTAATCTTTTTGGCGCAGACGGCGCGCCCTGCAGAGCGTTGCTGATCGATTTGAAATAAACAAAAAACCTCGCAGGCAGCGTTTAACTGCTTGCGAGGTTTTTATTAATAATCGTTATTCGCTAAAATATCCCACGGGGTTATTAAGCCCTGCAAGGGCTCGTCGGGTCGGCCGTTGTTTGTTACAAACGCCACGCCAATCCTCTTTTTCTGGTTAAAATTCTTCTGAAAGATGTCCTCTATCTCCTCGACATAAAGAGAGCTTTTAATAAATATAAAGCTTTCAAGCTCTCTGTCCCCGAGTGAGAGATATGGCTTGATGTCTTTAAATTTAAGCTTGTCGTCAACGTCGACAAGACCGTTATCGGCAACATAGTTAAAAAGCGAGTTTTCATCGAACACACCCACTACCCTGCCGTTTTCAAGAATGGGCACGTGGGTATACCTGCGCTCGCGCATCGCCTTTATTGCAAGCTTAACACCGCTTGAATAACTGCACCAGTAAATGTCCTTAAACTTAACGCAGGCCTCCATACACTTGGGTCTGTCTTTAATTTTGTCAATTAACGAGTCGATGAAGGTTATCATCTCGTCGCTTGGCACAACGCTGAACTTGCCGCCGATTTTTGTTTCGTGCTGCATAAAGTTGCGCAGGCGCTGGCAATAGGCTATCTCATCCGAGTATTTTTTAAACTCGGTGCGGTTTTTAAGGTAATATGCTATCGATTCTTCCTCTCGAAGATTATAAACCGAGCGCACCACAGCCTCGAGCTTTTTATATTTTTCAATAAAAACAGTTGCGTTGTCCATTGTTGTCCCTCGCTTTTAAAAAGGTGTTAAGGGCATTATAACATATTTTAAAGCTTCTAACAAGCGGTAAACAAAAAAGTCCCAAAGGCAAAACTGCCCTTTGGACTTTTTTCTTTATTACACAGGAGGAATGAAAAGCTTATCTTTCTTTGCCCACAAAGAAGAGGGCGATCGTGCCGGGGCCGGAATGTGCGCCGATTACAGGGCCGAC
>JAZSPX010000110.1:0-9612 GCA_045537675.1 Candidatus Faeciplasma sp.
ATCATAATTAAAACTTTTAACTGGATTAAGACAGATTAACAGCAAAACAGCAATAAAAACCACTAACAATATGACAACCCATTTTTTCATACTTTATCACCTCATTTAAAAAATCGTCTGTTATCGAACTTTTGTTTAAATTTGTAATAAGTATACCACATCATGAAAGTAGTGTCAATTATTGCCTGTTTTCTGTATTCATCAGCATATCGCTTCCAAATCTTTTCGAAGTTGCTTTAAAATTCTCTTTTCAAGCCTTGAAATATAGGACTGGGATATACCGACGATGTCGGCAACCTCCTTTTGTGTCATTTCTTTGCCGCCCAAAAGCCCAAAGCGCATTTGCATTATGAATCTTTCGCGGTGGTCAAGCGCATTTACCGCCTCGATTAAAAGCTGTTTTTCGGTTTCGCTTTCAATGTGCTGACCCACCTCGTCATCTGTGCCGATTATATCTGAAAGCAAAAGCTCGTTGCCGTCCCAGTCAACGTTAAGCGGCTCGTCGATCGAGATTTCATTTCTTTGCGAGGCTGTTTTGCGAAGATACATAAGTATTTCGTTTTCGATACAGCGCGAAGCATAGGTGGCAAGCTTGATGTTTTTGTCGGGGTTAAAGGTGTTCACGGCTTTAATCAGCCCAATTGTGCCGATTGAGACCAAATCCTCGATGCCAATGCCTGTAGATTCAAACTTTTTTGATATGTAAACGACAAGCCTAAGGTTATGAGTGATAAGCTTCTCACGGGCAGCTTTCGGGTCGATTGAGAGCATTTCAAACACACGCTGTTCTTCCTCGGGTTTTAAGGGAGGAGGGAGCGTTTCGTGACCGTTGATATAATCAATAACCGCTTCGGTTTTGAACAGTCTATTCAGCAAAGCTTGAATTTTAATAATCAGTTTTTTCATATATTACCTCTTTACAAAATGCTTGGGTTAAAAATTGCTCTGATCTCGCCGCCATTCGGCTGAGCCACTGCGACAAGTGCGCTCACCCTGTGCTTTTGCTCTTTTTCATCAATTATATATACGCTATCAGGCTTATAGGCATAAAGTATCCCCTCGCCCGAAACGGTGTTATACGGTATAGGTATAGGATAAGACGAATTATCTGTGTAAAGGTTTATGCCTGTACAGATGATAACATGTTTGCCGGTAAAAACATCCTTTGCGAGGTTCCCGGTGTCAGCAATTGCGCAAAGAACATAACACTTTTCAAACAATGTAAACTCAACTTTATACGAATGGTTTTTATCGCTGTATCTCGAATATAATCTTGATGACAAAACGAGTGTAAAGTAAATAAATGCTGTCACAATAATAAGATGAGTAAGCGAAACGTCGAAATAAATAACACCGTTATTTGTATATATCACATTCTCTTTAAAGAAAGAATTTGTTAAATAAACACCACCGGCAAGCAGAATGTTTATACCAACAAAAACAAGTAGCGCAACTACCTTCTTTTTAATATTAACTTTATGGAATGAGATAAATACTATTGCGAACAGACTTATAACCTTTAATAAATTTATGAAAACAACATGTAAAGGCTTTTCACTTGGCAGCAGTATTATAAGCGAAGATACCCCAGCCAACAGTGTTGACAACAGTTTAACTTTGGAACTGATATATGTATGCGTAATAAATGCTGTTGCACTTAATGCAAGCCAGCATATATAGCAATTAACAACGATAAGAACATCAATGTAGATATCCAAAAAAATCACCGTGATAACTATATCACGGTGATAATAAAAATATCGTCGATTATTGAACCGATTATTTACTTAACGTCAAAGAAAACTTTGAAGCCCTTGTAAGCCATGTAAACGTCAAGCTTAGAGGTAAGTTCGAAAGGAGCATGCATGCACAAAACAGGTACGCCAACGTCGACAACGTCGATATCGAGGTTAGCAACATATGCAGCAACCGTTCCGCCGCCACCAAGGTCAATTCTGCCAAGCTCAGAGGTCTGCCAGATAACTTCGTTAGAGTCGAACAGCTGTCTTACTTCTGATACAAATTCTGCACTCGCGTCAGACGAGCCGCTCTTACCACGGGAACCTGTGTATTTGCACATACCGACACCATAGTTTACGTATGCTGCATTCTTGGGTTCCAAAACTTCAGGGAAGGTGGGGTCCATAGCTGCACAAACGTCTGCAGAAAGACACTTTGAATGAGCCAAAACAGTGGGACCGGTGACACCCTCAGCCTCTGCAATAGAGTAAATGAAATGCTTTAAATAAGCACTCTGCAAGCCGGTATTGCCCATGCTGCCAATCTCTTCTTTATCGGTAAGAATGGTAATTGCAGTTGTTTTGGGAGCTTCGCATTCCAAAATTGCTTCAAGTGCGGTGTAAGCACAAACTCTGTCGTCCTGACCGTATGCGCCGATCAAGCCTCTGTCAAGACCGACGTCCTTAGCCTTATAGGTAGGTACAACTTCAAGCTCTGCCGAAATGAAATCGTCTTCAATAATGCCATACTTCTCGTTAAGGATAGCTAAAACGTTAAGCTTGACTTTTTCGGAAACCTCGTCATCGTTGAAAGGACGGGAACCGATTAAGACGTTGAGTTCTTCACCTCTGATACCGTCAGCCAAAGAACGCTTTGACTGTTCCTGTGCCAAGTGAGGCAAAAGGTCGGTAATGCAGAATACGGGGTCAGATTCATCCTCACCGATGTTAACATCAACGCAAGAACCGTCTGCACGGTACATAACGCCATGCAAAGCCAAAGGAATTGTCACCCACTGATACTTTCTCACACCACCATAATAATGGGTCTTAAGCAAGCAAAGCTCCTGAGATTCGTAAACGGGGTGCTGTTTAAGGTCAAGTCTGGGAGAGTCGATGTGCGCAGCGGCAATTCTGACACCGTTTTCTAAAGAATCGGTACCGAAAATGCAAAGAATGATAGACTTGTTGCGGTTTACATAATAAACCTTGTCGCCTGCATTATACTTCTTCTTTGAATCATAAGGAACAAAGCCTTTAGACTCGGCAAGCTTGACAGATGCGGTTACAGCTTCTCTTTCGGTCTTAGAGTCGTCAAGATACTTCATGTAACCGGTGCAAAAAGCATCGACCTCGCCTATCTGCTCGTTAGTCAGCTTAAGCATTCCGTTCTTCTTTACAGTGAAAAGCTTTTCCTGCAAAGCTTTACCTGCAGATTTTTCTTTTTCGTTTGACATTTATAACATCCTTTCATATAAAATACTAAACAATCTGCGAATATTTATTATAGGCTTTTAAAACCTTTTTAACATAATACTGAGTTTTAGAACCTTGAATACTGTTTACGTCAACATTTTCGGGGTCAATTATCCCCTGCTCTATCCATTCGTCTACCGTTGTCATTCCACAGTGATATGCAGCAGCGGTAAGTTCTATACTGCCATACTTTTCATACAGATAGTCAAGCATATAGCAACCAAAGCGAATGCTGTACTCGGGCGTGTACATATCTTCAAAGACAAGGTCATCGCAACCAAGTTTTTTCTTAACCCATTCAAACGAATCCTCTATAATCTGCATAAGTCCGATAGCGCCGGCTTCTGAAGCGGCAGTAGGCTCGAAATTGGATTCGACTTTTATTACAGAATAAACCAAGGCTTTATCTACACCAAATTCCAAGCTGTAACGGTCAACTTCCTCGCTGAAATAGACAGGATAGGTATTCTGTTTAACGCTGAAGGGCATGTAAACAAAAAGTACTCCAACGGCAACGCCGATTACAAGCACGAGAAACAAAAAGCTGAATATTTTTCTAAGCATTGAATCTCTCCTTAATCGAATCAATTACCGCAAGTGCTTTATTAGCTAAATCTTCGGCTGTCGAATCGTTAGAAATCATATAGTCGGATCGCATTGCAAAAAAGCTTTCTGAATTCTGGGAAGACAGTCGCGAGCGCACCATTTCATAAGGTATGCCGTCACGGGCTAAGATACGCTGAATTTTAAGCTCTAAAGGAGCAGTAACGCTTACAATACAGTTGCAAATAACTTCTAAGCCGCTTTCAAACAGGGTCGGAGCGTCGAGTAAAATAAGCTTTGCGCCGTTGTTTTTAAAGTACCTGATAAGTTTGAACACTTCATTTGTTATGTAGGGGTAAATCAGCGAGGTATACTTGTTAAGCGCCTTTTCGTTGTTAAAGACAATGCCGGCAAGCTTTTGGCGGTTAAGGCCTTCTTCGCTCACACAATCGGGAAAAAGCTCATAAACCTCACCAAGAAAGTTCTTATCAGTCGCAACTTTGCGTGAAATAGCGTCAGCATCAATAACGCAAAAGCCGTTCTCATTAAAAATCTTAGATACGGTTGTCTTTCCTGCGCCGCTTTGACCTGTAAGGCCTATAACAGTAACATTTTCAAAAGTGTTCATTCTTACACGCCTTTCAAGTCGTTAAAGTTTAACAAGGTTAAATCCTGCCGAGCGAAGAATTCGGTTATATACAGCAAGTCCTACTCCGTCTTTCGAGGGGCATCTTGCGTACACTGTCTTGGCTCCCATTTCATCAAATTCACGCAAACGCTCGAACAAATAGTGCGCCTGTTCTTCCGAAGTGTTGCCATAGGTTAAATAGCCTGCACCCTCAACAGCTTCAGATTCGTCAAAAAGCAGACAATAGGTATTTTCACATTTATTGTCATTTACATATTTCTTAAAAGCTTCAACATCGCCGTCGACAAGAATAATGTTAGCCTTTGGAGAATAATGCTTATATTTCATTCCGGGTGATTTTGCAACAGCATTCGCATCAAGTTGTGCTAAAACACCCTTGTCAATGTAAACCTTATCGGTAACTGTCAAAAAGTCATCTACCGAAATCTTACCCGGACGAAGAATTCTTATTCCGTCACCTTCGAAGGATATAACGGTAGATTCTACTCCGACGTCAGATTCGCCGCCGTCGATAATCGCAGGGATACGACCACGCATATCCTCATAAACGCGTGCACAGTTAGTGGGGCTGGGGCTGCCCGATAAATTTGCCGACGGTGCCGCAAGAGGCTTTCCGGATGCATTTATGAGCGCCTGAGCAACAGGATGAGAAGGAAAGCGTATTCCAACGGTGTCAAGTCCGCCGCTTGTAACATCAGGTATTCTATCCGACTTGGGCATAATCATCGTTAAGGGTCCCGGCCAGAATTTTTCTGCTAATTCATGTGCAAGCTTGGGTATTTCGCTGGTGATGTCATATACCATATCAAAACTTGATATGTGAACAATAAGAGGGTTATCGGCAGGTCTGCCTTTAGCCGCAAAAATCTTTTTGACGGCTTCTTCGTTCAAGGCATCTGCCGCCAAGCCATAAACCGTTTCGGTGGGGATTCCAACAACCTCACCCTCGTTTATCAAAGAAGCTGCAAGCCCGATATCCTCCTGCGTAGTGCTAAGGATTAATGTATTCATGCCTGGCCTTCCTGTGCGGCAAGCTTTGCTGCCTGGTCTGCGGTTGCCAAAGCGTCAATAACCTCGTCAAGGTTTCCGTTAAGAATGCTGTCCAGTTTATAAAGAGTAAGGCCGATTCTATGGTCGCTTACTCGACTTTCGGGGAAATTATAAGTTCTGATACGCTCGGAACGGTCACCTGTGCCAATCTGCGAACGTCTTTCACTTGCATATGCCTTGTCCTGCTCTGCCTGCTTCATATCTAAAAGGCGTGAACACAAAACTTTCATCGCACGCTCACGGTTTTTCTGCTGGCTTCTTTCGTCCTGACATTCAACAACAACGCCAGTGGGCAAGTGAGTGATTCTTACAGCAGATTCTGTTTTGTTAATGTGCTGACCGCCTGCACCGGAAGCACGGAAAACATCTATCTTAAGGTCTTTTTCGTCGATATTAAGTTCAACTTCCTCAGCCTCGGGCAATACGGCAACGGTTGCGGTAGAGGTCTGAATTCTGCCCTGAGATTCGGTTTCGGGTACACGCTGAACACGGTGAACACCGCTTTCATATTTGAATCTTGAGTATGCACCTTCACCCTCGACCGAGAACTGAACTTCTTTAACGCCGCCAAGCTCGGTACGGTTAATGTTCAAAACTTCAATCTTCCAACGCTTAGCTTCACCGTACATCGTATACATTCTAAACAACGAGTTTGCGAAAAGTGCTGCTTCTTCGCCGCCTGCACCGCCTCTGATTTCAATAATTACGTTTCTCGAATCATTAGGGTCTTTGGGTAAAAGCATAATCTTAAGTTCTTCGGAAAGTGTAGCAATATCGCTTTTAGCCTGCAAATACTGCTCTTCAATCATCTCTCTGAATTCCTTGTCGGTTTCGCCCTGCATAAGCTCTTCAGCCTCTGCCAAAGCATTTTTGGCGCTTACATATTCCTTATACTTATCGACTAAGGGTGTAAGCGAGGAGTACTCCTTCATGGTATCACGGTATACCTTGGGGTTGTTGACTGTATCGGGCTGCATTAAACGCTCGCTAAGCTCGTTATATTTGTCAACAAGAGCTTCAAGTTTATCAAACATTATCATTCATTCCTTTTTCATTATTTATGGGTTGACGCTCGGCAGTGTCGATACTTTTAACGTTCTTCTCGGCTTTAAAACGGCTTATCATAAACTCTCTGCCGCAGCCTTCGCATTTAAGCTTAAAATCCATACCCGAGCGCAAAACCCTCATTTTGTTAGAGCCGCAGGGATGGCTTTTTTTCATTGTCAAAACATCGCCTTTACAAATATCCATATAATCACTCCAAGCCGTCTTAGTTTCGCTTATAATCAATTAATTATATCACAGCTTTCATTACAAGGCAATATCTTTATATAAGTTTTCGATAGCATATATTTGCATAGCGTTTCATAGTATTAACAAACAGTGAAAACGAAAGGACTGTGTGACAAATGCAAAGATTTTTGCCGGAGGGCTCACTTATAAATTCAGAGAATAACAATAAATATTTATCCTCTGTCGAGGGGTTAAAAAGCGCACAACAAAGCGGTATCATTCTTGAAGCAACGGCACAGATGTGTACTTATTCACACGAGCTTATAGTTCCCCTGCCCTGCGTTAAAGCGATTATGCCGCGTGAAGAATGCGCAAAGGGAATTAAAGAGGGAAAAACAAAAGACGTTGCGATAATTTCACGGGTTGGCAAGCCTGTTTGCTTTTTGGTTATAGGCTTTGAAGAACGTGATGGAGAAACAGTTGCAATAATCTCTCGAAAAGCGGCGCAGGAAATGTGTTATAACGAATACATAAGCAAGCTTTTGCCCGGTGAGGTCATTGACGCCAAGGTTACGCACACCGAACAATTTGGCTGTTTTGTAGATATTGGGTGCGGTATCCCCTCGATGATTCCGATTGATGCAATTTCAATATCTCGAATCTCACACCCAAATGACAGGTTCGAGATTGGTGATAGCATTAAAGCCATCGTAAAAAGTCAGGACGGTGAAAAGGTTTATATTTCGCACAAAGAACTTTTAGGCACATGGGCCGAAAACGCTGCCCTTTTTAAATCGGGTGAAACCGTAAACGGTGTTGTGCGAAGCGTTGAAAGCTATGGAATTTTTGTCGAGCTCACGCCTAACCTTGCAGGTCTTGCAGAGCCAAAAGCAGGGGTATACGTCGGTCAGACAGCAAGCGTTTACATAAAATCTATCAACGAAGAAAAGATGAAGATCAAGCTTATCATCGTTGATTCATATGATACGCTACCCGATAAGGAATACAGATATTTTATTAAAAGCGGAGTAGTTGATTACTGGAGATATTCGCCTGTTGGCTGTAAAAAACAAATTGAAACAATATTTGAATAAAAGTAAGCCGTGAGCGAAAACTCACGGCTTTTGTGTTATTTTTTCTTGATCTGCTCCCAATAAAGCTTTGCAGCTTGTTCGGTTTTGTTGTTGCCATATTCGTAATAGATTCTGTCTTTAATCGTATCAGGCAGGTATTGCTGTTCGACCCACGAATTTGGATATGAGTGCGGATATTTATATCCGATCGCCTTACCCATCTTGTTGGCGCCTCCATAATGTCCGTCCTGCAGGTGCGAGGGTATATCCCCTGCTATTCCTTCACGAATATCTGCAAGTGCAGAATCGATAGCGCAGATACCGCTGTTGGATTTAGGTGCGGTTGCAAGCAGAATTACAGCATCGGCAAGAGGGATTCTGGCTTCGGGCAAGCCAAGCTGCATTGCACTGTCTACACACGATTTTACGATCGGCAATGCCTGAGGGTAAGCAAGACCAATATCCTCGGCTGCTATTACCAAAAGACGCCTTGAAAGGGATATGATATCCCCTGCTTCAATTAATCGAGCTGCATAATGAAGTGCGGCATTTTCATCAGAACCTCTTATAGATTTTTGCAAAGCTGACAAAATGTTATAATGCTCGTCTCCATCACGGTCATAACGCATATTGCTTCGCTGGGTTAAAAGCTTAACTGTCTCAAGATTCACCCTAAGCTCGCCGTCTGAATTATCAGCCGACAAAACACAAAGCTCAACTGTGTTGATAGACTTTCTGACATCGCCGCCGCAACCACGGGCAATGTGGTCGATAACTCCTGCCTCGAGCTTAAGTTTAAGCCCCAAATCATCGGCGCAAATCTGGAAAGCACGTTTGATTGCCGGCTTAATCTCCTCGGCAGAAACAGGGAGAAATTCAAATACGGTAGAACGGCTGATTATGGCATTGAAAACGTAGAAGTAGGGGTTTTCTGTTGTCGAGGAAATCAGCGTTATCTTACCGTTTTCGATATATTCCAAAAGCGATTGCTGTTGTTTTTTGTTAAGGTACTGAATTTCATCGAGGTATAAAAGAACACCGTTATAACCGTCGATTGTGTCGGTATCCGAGATTATATCCTTAATATCCGAAACAGATGCAGACGTGCCGTTAAGCTTATACATTTTAAGGTTTGTATTCTCGGCAATAATGCGAGCAACGGTGGTTTTGCCAATACCCGACGAACCATAGAATATCATATTGGGTATTTTTCCGCTTTCGATAATGCGGCGAAGCGGTTTATCATTCCCCAAAAGATGGGGCTGGCCGACAACGTCGTCTAACGTTTTCGGTCGAATTTTATCAGCAAGCGGAGTAGGCATTTGTTTCACCTCAGTTACATAACAGTCAATTAATTATACCTCTTGATAGCGAAAAAAGCAATAGCAAAAACCGCACCCCGAAATTTCGGAATGCGGTATATTATTACTTAGCTTTAGCCTTTTTTCTTTCGATGGTTACATCTGCACCGTCATTAATGCTTTCTTCGGTCACAATCACCTTAACAATGTCCTTGTCCGAGGGCGAGTCGAACATCGGCTTTAAAAGCACACCCTCAACAATCGAGCGCAGACCGCGGGCACCGGTTTTCTGAGCTATTGCCTTTTTAGCAATGGCACTCTTTGCCTCATCGGTAATTTCAAGCTCGATTCCGTCATAGTCAAACAGCTTTTTATACTGCTTTTCTAAAGAATTTTTGGGAATTGTGAGGATTCTTACAAGAACATGTTCATCTAAAGGTGATAATGCAGTTGTTATGGGAAGACGGCCCACAAGCTCGGGAATAAGACCGTACTTTACAAGGTCCTGAGGGATAACTTTCTTCAGAATGTCATCGTCTGTTGTGTCC
>JAZSPX010000037.1:0-3128 GCA_045537675.1 Candidatus Faeciplasma sp.
TTGACAAGACTGCATTAAAGGGTTATAATAAAGTTGCGATTAGCAAAATCGACTATACTTAATTCTATCGGGGGATTAATTATCATGAAAAGATTAATTTCAGTAGCACTCGTTTTAGTTATGGTTCTCGCTGTATTCACTGCATGCACCAAGCTCGAAGCTCCTGCTGCAGGCGCTGCTTACTCTGACGGTACCGGAACTAACACCATCACTTTCGGCGAATATGACGCTGAAAACAACGTTGGTACTTACACCATCACAAGCGTACTTTCCGACATGGAAATCAAGGGTACATACTCTGTTTTGGAAAACGATCCCGAAGTTCCTTCCTACATCCTCACCTTCATCGTTGACGGTGCAGAAGAAGGCGATCCCGGTGTTGAATACGTATTCGACAAGGCAATGGACGTTATCCAGAACACTCAGGATGGCGTAGCTTACTTTGGTCCTAACTACGTTGAACAGTAATTAAAACAAAAAAATTACCCGCCTTTTAACAAGGCGGGTTTTTTCTTTGCAAAACTTAATAAAATTCACCGCCATGGGCTTCACCCGTGGCGGTTTTTGTTTGTTAAATAGATTCAAGCTTTTTGCTTGCACGGCTAACAAACTTTTCGGTGTTTACAACGGCACGCTGGTGCATGCCCTTGCCGATAATTCCGAAGGCATCGGAAGCGATAACCTCGAACGTGATGACTTTGCCGTTAACCTCGGTAATCTTGGCACGGGCGGTAACCGCAAGGCCGATGGGCGAGGCCGATTCGTGGGTGGTATCTATCTTAATTCCAACCGAGGTCTCATCGTCATTCAAAAAAGGCTTTAAGCAAAGGTAAGCGGAATTTTCCATCAGCGCTATCATCATGGGGGTAGAGAAAACCTCTGCCTCGCCGCTGCCGACGGTAAACGCTGTGTTTGTTTCGGTTACAATGGTGGTCGACACAAACTCGGTGCCAATGATTACTTCGTTCATTTATGTTTCTCCTAAAGGTGTTGATTTTGTGATGTTTCTTTTGCCGGAACTGTTTTTAGTGCCGACGTCGCAGGCTCGCCCGCCGAAAGGCGGTGTGAGCAGGCGGTGGAGGCACTTGGCGCATTACTTAAGCTTTGCGTTGTCCTTCATTCTTTGGGTGTTAGAAAGGGTCTTCTTTCTTAAGCGGATGGTTTTGGGTGTTACCTCAACAAGCTCGTCGTCTGCAATAAATTCCAAGCTGTCCTCTAAGCTTAAAACTCTGGGAGGGATAAGGCGCAATGCATCGTCCGAGCCGCTGGCACGGGTGTTTGTCAAATGCTTTTTCTTGCAGACGTTAACGACCAAATCTTCAGACTTCGGGCTCATGCCGACGATCATGCCCTCGTAAACAGGGGTGCCTGCACCAATAATAAGTGCGCCACGCTCCTGTGCGTTATAAAGGCCATAGGTCACAGCCTCGCCTGTTTCAAACGCAACCAACGAACCCTGTGAACGACGGGGAATGTCGCCCTTATAGGGCTGATATTCGTGGAAGACAGAGCTCATAATGCCTTCGCCCTTGGTGTCTGTCAAAAATTCGTTGCGGTAGCCAAACAACCCTCTTGCAGGGACGTGGAAAACAACCTTCATTCGGCTGCCCATGGGAGTCATGGAAACCATTTCGCCCTTGCGGTAACCCATTTTCTCCATAACCGAGCCGAGTGCATTTTCAGGCACGTCAACAACAAGCTCTTCAATAGGCTCGCAAAGCTTGCCGTCAATTTCTTTATATAAAACTCTGGGGGTGGAAACGCCAAGCTCGTAGCCTTCACGTCTCATGTTTTCAATAAGGATTGAAAGGTGCATTTCCCCTCTGCCTGCAACCTTGAACGAGTCGGTCGAATCGGTTTCGGTAACACGAAGCGAAACGTCCTTCAAAAGCTCTTTAAAGAGTCGCTCACGAATGTGGCGGGAGGTTACAAACTTGCCCTCTCTGCCTGCAAAGGGAGAATCGTTGACGCTGAAGGTCATTTCAACGGTAGGCTCGCTTATTTTAACAAAGGGCAACGGCTCGTAGTTGTTAAAATCACAAATCGTATCACCGATGGTGATGTTTTCAATACCGCTGATGCAGACGATGTCGCCAACGGTTGCCGACTGTGCGGGCACTCTTTCAAGGCCGTTTATCTGGTAAAGGGTAACGATTTTGCCACGGTATTCTTTTTTTGTGTGGTGGAAGTCACCTATCATAACCTCTTGATTGACCTTGACCGAGCCGCGCTCTACCTTGCCGATTACAATTCTGCCGACATATTCGTTATAGTCAATGGAAGAAACCAAAACCTGCAAAGGCTCATCCTCGAACCCTTCGGGAGCAGGAACGTATTCAACGATTTTTTCAAACAAAGGGGTAAGGTCGGTGCCGGGTGTTTTTTCATCCAACGAGGCGGTGCCGTCACGACCCGAGCAGAACAGAATGGGAGAGTCGAGCTGTTCGTCTGTTGCGTTCAAGTCAATCAAAAGCTCGAAGCATTCGTCTATAACCTCGTTAATTCTGGCGTCGGGCTTGTCGATTTTGTTTATTGCAATGATGACTCTGTGGCCAAGCTCGAGTGCGTGCTGCAAAACAAATCTTGTCTGAGGCATGGGACCCTCGGCAGCATCAACAAGCAAGATAACGCCGTCAACCATTTTAAGAATTCTTTCAACCTCGCCGCCGAAGTCAGCATGGCCGGGGGTGTCGATGATGTTTATTTTAATATCTCCATACATAACAGAGGTGTTTTTTGCAAGAATTGTAATTCCTCTTTCACGCTCAATGTCGTTCGAGTCCATTACACGTTCGTTAACCACCTGATTGTCACGGAAAGTGCCGCTTTGCTTAAGCATACCGTCGACAAGGGTGGTTTTTCCGTGGTCAACGTGGGCGATTATTGCGATGTTTCTTAA
Organism: Candidatus Faeciplasma sp.; assembly: GCA_045537675.1. Lineage (GTDB taxonomy): Bacteria > Bacillota > Clostridia > Oscillospirales > Ruminococcaceae > Faeciplasma. The sequence goes on from JAZSPX010000037.1 coordinate 2,900, forward strand.
ATCGTTTCTTACCAAGGTTAATTCCTCATTTCTGTGATAATCCATAAAAAATTATCGGTTTATTAGTTAATTCACACAAAACTATGTCAATGTTATTATATAACGCAAGGCCCTATAAAATCAATAGCCAAATGTAACAAGACTGCATAAAAATGCGCTGCTGTTATGTATGAAAAATCCCGAAAGCAGGCGCTTTCGGGTTAGTTTGCCAAAAGGTATCCGCCCTGCG
>JAZSPX010000130.1:0-7099 GCA_045537675.1 Candidatus Faeciplasma sp.
TAACAGAAGAATTGTTGTGGAATGGGGCTTTGACGATCCCGCAGAGCTTTATGCTAACGACGAATGGACATGGGACGTATTCTATGATATGTGCATGGACTTCTCCGATCCCGACGAAGACAGATACGCTCTTGACGGTTATTCCTTCAACGACGCTCTCGTTCAGCAGGCAACAGGTAAGAAGCTTGTAGGTAAGGACGAAAACGGTCACTACTACTCTAACCTCGACGATCCGCTTATCGAAGCAGCTAACTCGCTCCTTTACGACCTCGTAAAGAACGATTGCACATACCATGAAGGTACCAACTACTGGGCAGGCAGAAACGGCCACACCGCTGGTTCCGGCCTTAAGGAAGGTCTTTGCTTGTTCTACATCGCAACAATCGACCAGTTCACCGGACCTGTAGAAGAAATTTCTGCAATTTGGGGCGACATCACCGAAAACGAGCTTATGTTCGTTCCGCTTCCCAGATATGAAAACGGCGACGGTAACTACTACCTCACTTCCATTCCTCAGGGCTACATGATCGTTACCGGTGCAGAAAACCCCGACGGTGTTGCACTCTTGGCATCTTGCGAAAGATTTAAGATCATCGACCCCACTGTTGTTTCTATCGACAGAAAACAGCTTAAGGAAACCTACCTCTGGACTGAAGAAATGCTCGACATGTATGACCACTGCTACGAGCTTGCTCAGACCAACATCAGCATGTACTTCAACGGTAACTTCACCGACAGCCTTAACAACGCTTACAACAGCTTCCGTGACGGTGTTGCAAGATCTGCTACACCTACCAGCTGGGCTCAGCTTAAGGAACAGTACACTGACTCCTTCATCTACTACATGGAAGAGCAGAATACCTTGATTGACGATTACATCGCAAGCCAGGGCTAAACTTTGAAAAAATTAACCGCTTCCCAAAAGGAAGCGGTTTTTTATTTGCTGTTTACTTTCCATACTCCTCATAAACTTCTTTTAATCTATGAGGATAGTCTGTCATAATTCCGTCTGCACCAATGTCGATCAGGTGCTTCATATCTTCAATCTCGTTAATTGTCCAATAATGCACAGCCATGTTGTGGCGGTTAGCGGTCTTAACAAAATGCTTCGTTGCAAGGTCAAAGCCGTGCTTTTCCATCGGTATCTGGAACACGCACATACCGTCATCAAAGAAAACGTCCAAGCCTAAAAGCTGCAAAATGTAAAACTCAGTTGCGGCGTCGTAAGAAGGGGAGTACATAAATTGCTCGGGTACCTCACCCGATTTCTGCAAGCGCTGGAACTCGTCATAAATCTCCTCGTGGAAGCTTGCAAGCACAACTCTGTCAAATGCGTCGTGTTCTTCCAAAAGTCTCAAAATCTCATGCAAGGCTTTAATACCCAACTCTCCCGACTGCTTAATCTCAACGTTAACTCTGTTGTTAGGAAAAGCTATAAGCAGCTCTTCAAGAGAGGTTGCCAAAAATACATTCTCGTCTCTGGGTGTAACACCTTCGGGGTAGGTAACGTCTGTCGGGTACTTCTCGACACCATTATCGTCTTTAAAATGCTCGCGCTCGCCGCTAAGGCGGTCGTCGCTGTCGGTGGGGTTAGTATAGCCGAAGTCAACCTTTTGCTCAATAAGGTCAGAATAATTCCAGTCGCAAATGTTGCCTGTCACGTTTGTCTTTCGGTCGAGGGTCGTGTCGTGCGAGAGAATAATAACTCCGTCTTTTGTAATGCTCACATCAGTTTCCATCATAACTCTTTCATCAACGCTGAATGCGTTGTAAAACGCTTCAAGCGTGTTGTCGGGAAACTCTCTGTTACCTCCGCCATGAGCGATTAAAATAGGCAACTCGCTGTCTTTAAGCATGGGGTTATCCTGCTTATAGTTATCAAACCGCGGGAAAAGAGCAATAACAGCATAAACAAAAACAACACCCGCCAGAATTAAACCGGTAATCTTTAACCCTTTTTTAGTTTTAACTTTCATTTCACATGTCCTTTCTGTCAGTTTATCAGCACATAAAATATATGAGCCAGGTAACAGGGAATAGTATAGCGCATTTGTATTATTTTTGCAAGCACAGTCATTAATCAATAAACCAAAGACATATTATTGCCGATTTGAATTGAAACCTTGCACAATGTCGAAAGCCGTTAGTTATTTCTTGCGTTAAACCGCAAGTTTTTTGTTTTGGTAGAAAAGGTGTTCTTATTGTGTTATAATTTACTTGTCTTACTATGACTAAAATTAGAAAAAGGTGATGACTACTATATGAGAAAGTTTTGTATAGCATCCAAAAACAATATCTGTTCAATTCTGGCTGAAAACGAAGCATTAGAGGGTGTTAAGCGCATTTCCAAGGTTGTAAGCGAGGATATTTGCTTGGCAACCGCAAAAACACCTGCGGTCGTTTCGACACTTGAAGATGTTAAGACCGACAGTGTTATCTTAGCCGCAACAGTCGGCAATAGCCCGCTTTTAGATAAGCTTGTTTCTCTTGGCTTGATCGACATTTCAACCCTTTCGGGCAAGCGCGAGGTTTATCTTATCCAGCACCTCGAAGCACCCTTTGAAGACTACCCCGAGATTAAAGACGTTTTGGTTGTTGCCGGTATAGACAAGCGTGCAACCATTTACGGTCTTTTCGATATTTCCGCCGCTTGCGGCATTTCTCCTTTGGTCTATTGGGGCGATATTGCACCCAAGTGCAAAGAAGAAATCTATGTTGATTACTCTGCTCCCTACGTTTCAAAGCAGCCCTCTGTTAAATATAGAGGCTTCTTCATCAACGATGAGTGGCCGGCATTCGGTGGCTGGTGTAACGCACGCTTCGGCGGCTTCAATGCCAATGCCTACGAATTTGTCTTCCAGCTTCTTTTGCGCTTAAAGGGTAACTATTTCTGGCCCGCAATGTGGTCCAGCACCTTCTCCGAAGATGGCCCCGGCATTGCCAATGCCGAGCTTGCAAATATCTATGGCGTTGTAATGGGTGCCTCTCACCACGAGCCTATGTGCCGTGCAGGTGCAGAATGGCAGCACATCTTCAAGCAGTACGGCGACGACAATACATGGAGCTTTATTTCTAATAAAGAAGCCATTACCGAATTCTGGCGTGACGGCTTAAAGAGAAATAAGGACTTTGAAAACGTTATAACTGTCGGCATGCGCGGCGAAAACGACTCACTTCTTCTTGGCGCAAATGCTACGTTAGAAGACAACATCAACGTTTTAAAGGGCGTTATCAATAAGCAGAACGAGCTTATGACCGAAATCGTCAACCCCAAGCTCGAAGAAATTCCCAGAATGCTCGCTTTATATAACGAGGTTGAAGACTTCTACTATGCTCCCGAAATAGGATTAAAGGGCTGGGAAGCTTTGGACGGCGTTATTTTAATGCTTTGCGACGATAACTTTGCAAACCTGCGCTACCTTCCTACTGACGACGACCGTGACCACAACGGCGGCTTCGGTATGTATTATCACTACGATTACCACGGTGCTTCCATTTCCTACGAATGGATCAACTCTAACCGTTTAACAAAGACATGGGAACAGATGACCATGGCATATGACTATGGAATTAAAGACTTGTGGATTGTTAACCTTGGCGACATCAAGGGCCTTGAATATCCCTTGTGCTACTTCCTCGATTTAGCATACGATTTCGAAAAGTATGGCACCGATAACCCCAACAAGGTTGAAGAATACGTTTACAACTGGATCGACACACAATATGGCGAATGGCTTACTGACGACCAGAAGAAGGACGTCTTTACAGTTCTCAACGGCTACACCAAGTTCAACAACGCCCGCACTCCCGAATCCATGAACAGCCGCATCTATTCTCCCGTTAATTTCAGAGAAGGTGAGAGAGTATGGCAAGAGTGTCAGACCTTGATCGACCTTGCCACCAAGCTCTATAACGAGGCTCCTGACGGATGCAAGGCTTCTATCTTTACAATGGTTTACTACCCATGCGTTGCTTCTCTTAACCTTGTTCAGATGAGTATTGAAGCAGGCTGGAACAATTACTATGCCGCAAAGGGCAGCCTTGCCGCTAACAAATACTTAGATTGCGTTAAGAAGCGTGCAGCTCTTGACACCGAGCTTAGAAATCAGTTCGACGCTGTTCTTGACGGTAAGTGGGTTCACATGATGGATTCTGCTCACCACGGCTTCAAGTGCTGGTGCGACGAAGACTGGAGCTATCCCACTGTTTCCGAGGTTGTGCCTGTTCACACCGCCAAGTCCTACGTTTCGTTTGCCGGCCGTGAATGGTACTCCATCGGCCGCTTCTGGTCGCTCTCACGTCCTTTGTCCAACCGCGAATTCATGCGCCCCGATACCGAATACATAACCATCAACATCGAAACAGGCTCGTCCTGTGACCTTAAATATAAGATTGTCTGCAACAAGCCTTGGCTCATCTTCGATAAGACAGAGGGCGTTGTAACCCCTGCTGACGGCATCGCTTCAATCAACGTCAAGTGCGACCGTTCGGCACTCTCGGGCGAAGAAACCGCAGAAATCACCGTGTTCTCCGACTTCGGACTTAAAGAAAGAACAAGAGCACGCTTGTTTGTTACCGCTTGTCCCGGCAACTATAATGCCGAGCCTATGACCTTCATCGACACTGAAGGCTTCGTTTCGATGGATGCTCACCACTTCAGCTCGAAGCATAATGCAGCTGATTCTGAGTGGGTAGCTATCGAGCACCTTTCCAAGATTGATACTCCTGCACTTAAGGTGTTGCCCTCTACAAGCGCCTTCCTTAAAGATGTGGATGAATTCAACACCACAGATGTTCCTTATCTTGAATACAGCTTCATCACCGAAAATGCAGGCGAGTGGGAAGCAGAAATCTACCTTTCTGCCCGCAACCCCGTTGCTATCGACGCTAAGATGCGCCTTGGCTTGAACGTGAACGACGGTGAAACCGCAATCGTTTCCACAATTCCTGCACACTACAAGGCTCGCGGCTGCCGTGAGTGGAACGAGGACGTTCTTAACGTTGTACGTTCCTGCAAGGCTCCCATAACAACTGTTAACGGTGTAAACAAGCTCAAAATCTTCGGCGGCGACCCCAACGTCATCGTTGAAAAGATTGTTTGCTACCCCAAGGGCAAGGCACCTGCAAAAACCTACCTCGGCACACCCGAAAGCTACTATGTAAAGTAATTTAACTTTTCAGCCTCTCACCGTTTAAGTGAGGGGCTGATTTATTAAATTTATGTAAAATCGGTTGATTTTTTCTCCCTTTCACTCTATTATATTTATAGCACTATTTTTCGGAGGACTGAAATGGACCACTCTCAAAAAGCATATGAACTTTTCATGCAGGGCTATAACTGCTCACAGTCGGTTTTTGCTGCATTCTGTGATATAACAGGAATCGAATTCGATTTCGCTTTAAGGCTTTCTTCATCTTTTGGCGGAGGGATGAGCAGACTTCGTGAAGTCTGCGGTGCTGTCTGCGGAATGATGATGGTTGCAGGCGCATTATACGGTTACGACGACCCGAAAGACCCGAACTTAAAAAGCGAGCATTATAAGCGTATTCAAACACTTGCTTACAAATTTCAAGATGAAAACGGCTCTTTCATCTGCAAAAAGCTTCTCGGGCTCGATTCAGCCTCCGACCCATATTCACCTCAGCGCACAAAAGAGTTCTATGAAAAGCGCCCCTGCGCAAACCTTGTAAAACAGGCGGCCGCTATAATGGACGACTATATAAACAGCCATGAGCCTTGATTTTAACCGCCTGAACGAGCTTTTAGCGCTACCTATTGACGAACTTCACACCGACAACGGTGTAGGCACTCTGTCAGAAAAATACCTCCACGCCCTTTTGAAGAATTACTATGAATCCGACCGCACTTTTCATGAGGTAAAGGTAGACCGCTTTACAGCTGACATTTGTAAAGGGAACGAGATTATCGAGATCCAGACCCGCCAGCTTAACCGCCTTCGTGAAAAATTAGAGGCTTACATGCTACTTGGCTATAACGTAAAGGTTGTTTATCCAATCCCTCGCAACCGCTGGCTTGTGTGGGTTAATAACGAAACAGGCGAAACGACCAAGCGCCGCAAATCGCCCGTTGTCGGAAGGTTCTTTTCTTCGTTTTTCGAGCTTTACAAAATCAAATACTTTCTCGATTGGGACAGGCTCACTATCGAGCTTTTGCTTTTCGATGCCGAGGAGTACCGAAATTTAGACGGTTACGGCAAGTCTAAAAAATATCGCTCAACCCGTCTTGAAATGATGCCGCTCGAGTTTGTCGATTCGCTTACGCTTTCTTCGCCAAACGATTACTTAGCTTTTGTACCCGAAAGCTTGCCGCCGATTTTTAAATCGAACGACTATGCAAAAGCTATGAAAACAGACCTAAGCTATGCCAACACTGCACTTAACATCTTGTCATACTTGGGTGTTGTTGAAAAATGCGGCAAAGACGGCAGAGCGCACCTATACAAAGTAAGTAACGAAATGAAAAAGCAATATATTCAAGAATAGGGGAGATACTCTTGAAAATTAAGACCAAAGTCATGGATTACGACAAGGTAATATCACTTAAGAAAGAGAAAAAGCACCGTCCTTTAAAGACGATGATGATTTTCAGAATTCTTTTGCTTGTTTTATGCTTTTGGGATTTGTTGAAGACTAAATTCAGACTAACGAAAATCGGAATGGAAAAGCTCGGCAAAAGAGAGCCTTGCCTTTACTTAATGAACCACTCCGCTTTTATGGATATGAAGATTGCCAACTGCATACTTTTTCCACGTCCAATCAACATCGTCGCCTCGGTCGATGCTTTTATCGGCAAGTCACTTTTAATGAGGCTTATCGGCTGCATACCTGCGCGCAAATTTATTGCAGATACCCAGCTTGTTAAAGACCTTGTTTATTGCACCAAAAAGCTTAAAACTTCTGTCCTCATGTTCCCCGAAGCCGGTTACACCTTCGATGGCACGTCAACCACCCTACCAGAAAGTCTGGGCAAGTGCTTAAAGCTTTTAAAAGTGCCCGTTGTAATGATAAAAACACAGGGCGTTTTCCTGCGTGACCCTCTTTACAACCGCTTGCAGATAAGAAAAGTGGAAACAAGCGC
>JAZSPX010000232.1:0-1736 GCA_045537675.1 Candidatus Faeciplasma sp.
CGCAATTTTAGGCCAACGTGTAACTAAAGACATTGTAAGAACAGGAACTGACAAAGCGTTTGTAAGTGCTGTTTTTACCGATTTGCCTGTAAGTGTTAAATCTAAGCTTTCAGAGCTTGGCTTTGACACTGACGAAGATCTTATAATCACCAGAGAGATCAGTGTTGACGGAAAGAACACAGCTCGCATTAACTCACGTCCTGCAAGTGTTTCTGTAATTAAAGAGCTTGGCGAGATGCTTGTTAACATTCACGGTCAGCACGACAGCCAAGTGCTTTTAAACCCCGATAAGCATTTGTATGTTTTAGATAACTTTGCAGAATCGCAGGAGCTTCTTGATGATTATCAAGCCTCGTTTAAAGAGCTTCAGAGCGTTGCACGCGAAATGAAACGAATTAGCATGGACGAACAACAAAAAGCTCAACGCATTGCTTATTTACAGTCCATTGTCAACGATATAGGCTCGCTTGAAATTGAGGCAGGCGAAGACGAAGCGGTTGAGGAAAAGTTCAGATTTGCCGATAATGCCGTTGCGCTTTCAGATGCTGTTAAGATAGCTATAAACTGCCTTTCGGGCGATGAAAACGGCTCGGGAGCAGGGGATTTAATCGCCCGAGCATATACTGAGCTTGAAATTAACGACGAGCTTATGCCCTCACTTAAGCCAATTAACGAGAGACTTTCTAACCTTGGAATTGAGCTCGGCGATTTATCTAATGAACTTACAAGGCTTTTATCCTCTTTGGATATTGACGAAGCAGAATATGCAAGGCTTTCAGACCGCCGTGTTGTGCTTAACCGCATTAAAAAGCGTTTTGGCCCGACACTCGACGATGTTATTAAAGTTTATGAAGACTCTGCCGAGGAGCTGTCTCAGCTTTCAAGCTCGCAGGAGGTTTTGGAACAGCTTTCAAAACAGCGAAGCGAACTGCTTGTTGAGGTAACCAAAAAAGCTCAAAAGCTTTCGGACTTCAGAAAAGAAGCCGCCGAAAGATTTAAAACGTCTGTTACCGAAGAGCTTGCGTTTTTAAACATGCCCGACGTAAGGATTGAAGTGGTTATTGAAAGCGGAAAGCTTACCCTTGCAGGCATGGACAACGTTGAATTCTTGATTTCGGCAAACGCTGGCGAAACACCTAAGCCTTTAGCTAAAATCGCTTCGGGCGGTGAACTTTCACGCATTATGCTTGCTCTTAAAACTGTTTTAGCAGACAGAGATGATATTCCTACCCTTATTTTCGATGAGATTGATGCAGGCGTCAGCGGCCGTGCGGCACAAAAGATTGGTACAAAGCTAAGGCAGATATCAAGAAAGCGTCAGGTTATTTGTGTAACTCATTTAGCTCAGATTGCTATAACCGGCGACGACCACATTTTGATTGAAAAGAACAACCGCTTGGGCAGAACCGTGACAGAAATCAAAAAGCTTTCGTTTGATGAAAGAAAGTTTGAAATTGCACGAATTCTGGGCGGCGATAACATTACAGAAACTGTACTTAAAGATGCGCAAGAACAGCTTCTTTCAGTTAGAAAGTAAGCGCAAAGAAATGGAGAATGTAACATGGTAGTATGTTTTTTGGCTAACGGATTTGAAGAAATTGAAGCATTGACACCGATTGACTGCCTTCGCCGTTGCGGAATTGAAGTTTTGGTCGTAGGCGTTAAGTCGGAGGCCAAGCGGTCTTAGGAAGACAACTCTGCCTTTCAACTCCTTGGCCCACAGAACGACATGGCTA
>JAZSPX010000017.1:0-11556 GCA_045537675.1 Candidatus Faeciplasma sp.
CTTATTGACAGTCTGAGACTGCTCGAAAAAGCAATTGATAAGCTTGATTAATAAAAGCTTCACCCATCTTTTTGCTAAGATGGGTGATTTTTGTTTTGATTTAATATCATAACGCCGTATATGATTGCTTTCGCAATAAAACGGTATCACAAGTTGTGATATTAGCCGACATAATGCCTCTTAAAATCATATAATAGTAACATTATGTTTTATGATAAGGAGACTAAATTGTGAGGCTTAAGGACTTGCGAGAAGACAGGGATTTGACGCAAGCGTATGTTGCTGGGTTTTTGAACATTCGCCAGAACACATACTCTCAATATGAAAACGGTCAGCGCCAATTACCGATTGATGCGCTGATTAAGCTTGCAAGGTTTTACAACACCTCTACCGATTATATTTTAGAGCTGACAAACAACCCCAAGCCCTATAACCGAAAATAAAACCGCCTGTTCACGGTGAACAAGCGGTTGTTTTTATGCTGATTTTTCTATTTTCCAAGCTCCTTGACAATCTTCATAAAGCTGTCAAGGTCGTTAAAGTCTTTATATACCGAGGCAAAACGCACGTATGCCACAAGGTCGATGTCTTTAAGCGAGGCAAGCACACTGTCACCGATCTCGGCAGTGGTGATTTCGGTGCGCATATCGTTCGCCATGCGGTTTTCAATGCTGTCAACAATCGAGGCAACGGTTTCAAGGCTGATCGCGCGTTTTTTGGTAGCCGAGGTGATTCCCTTAATCAGCTTGTCACGGTCAAAGGGTTCAAATCCGCCGTCACGCTTAATTACCATTAAAACAGGCTTTTCCACCACCTCGTAAGTAGTGAAGCGCTTGCCGCACTGGGTGCATTCACGTCTGCGGCGCTTTTTGCCTTCGCTTGGTCTTGAATCGATTACCTTTGTGTCTTCATAATTGCAAAAAGGGCATCTCATAATTAAATACCGTCCTTTCGGGAATCAACTATATAGTGTCTTTAAACAATTATATCACAATTTATAGTGCTTTGCAACACTTTTTTAAAGCATTAAAGCAATCTTTGAACTGTTGGCTTCTGCTCTGCCAGAATTTCTTCGGCAATCGTTCTTACCAAATAGCATTCTGCCAGAAATTCATCGCTGTCAGCCTCATACATCGCCCGAAGCCGAGAGATCGATTCTTCTATCTGCTGAATCTTCTCATCGCTTGAAAGGCTGCCGACAAGGCGGCTGTAATTAACAAAAGCTCTGTCCAACGAGTCGATGTGGGGCATTAACTCCTCGCCGTTTCTATAGCGGGTGATTACGTTTTCAATCTCTCCGTAAAGCTTTGAATTTGCGTTTGAAATCAGGTAGATAGAAAGCAGGCCGACGGCAATGATGACTATGAATATCGCAAGGCTTATATACAATCGTTTCATGGTAATATCCTTTCTTGGGTGAGGGTTTAAGCTTTTCAGCCGACGTCCGAAGCCCGCCGCCCGAAGCGGCGTGTGGGCGCAGGGTGGAGGCGTGGGGGCGGCACGCTGCCGCACTCTGCCTCAAAAGGGCAGGCGCGGCGCACACCGCCCTTTTTCACTTGGTATCAGTCTTTTTCACAATGTCAAGCTTGCCGTTGGCGTCGCGCGTGCAAATAAATATCTCTTTAATTTCAAGGTGCTTGTGTTTAAGCACTTTTTTAATATCCAAAGCGTCGTCGCCCTTAACGATAAGCTCGCCGTCGGAAATTAAACAAACGGGCGGGTCGCACGAAGGCTCGGGCTTTTCAAGCGAGGAAGGCGTCAGCGGTCGGTTTGGTGCCTTTTGCAAAACACTTATAGAACCGGTTGTTTCAACGATCGCATATTGCACCTGCGACAGGTCGAAAATTCCCTGCGCCCTTAGCGCCGCACAAATGTCATCAACGGTATATCTAAGGTCTCTGAGTGCTTTCTGGTCAACTGTTCCGTCAGAAATAATAACCCTTGGCTGGCCCGACATGGCACGCCTTACCGAACGGAACTTAAGGGTGACGTAAGACACCGTAACGTCCAAGCACACAAGCGTTAAAATCGGTATAATTCCCATTACAAGAGGGACATCGGGTTCTTCCATGGTAAGCGTTGCAATGTTTGAAATTAAAATTGTAATTACAAGCTCGGCGGGTGAAAGCTCGCCCAACTGCCTTTTTCCCATAAGCCTTGCCGAAAAGACGACGAGGACGTATAGGATAATCCCTCGGATAAAAACAATAAGCATTTTTGCAAAATCTCGCTTTCGTTAACGTGTTTTTCTTTATTATTGCCCGATAGTCTTTTGTTTATCACCGAATAATGTGTGAGTTTTCAGGAAAAGATAAACGAGAATACTTAAAAAGGGGATAATAAAAATGCCCAACGCACAGGAAAAAAGAATTTTTGCAAGTCTTGAAAAAACGCTTGCCGAGCTTAAAAATATGTTCGGCGAGTCACAGGATTTAAATATTGCAAGGGTAAGTGTTGAAGGGGTCAAGTGCGCCGTTGTCACCATCGAGGGTATGGTTGCGCCCAAAGACCTTGCCAAGCTGCTTTTTGACCCGATCATGGAATATAAAAAGAGGAATGCCGACGCCGAGGACGTTTTTAAATTTTTCAGCGAGGAGGGCATTTTTTCTAACGACGAAAAGGTTGTAAATCTTTTCAGCGAGGCGGCAGAGTATTTGTGCTCGGGCTTTGCGGTGGTGTTCGTTCACGGCATTGCACGCGGCATGGCATATGGCGCGCAGGGGTTTGCGATACGCTCGCTAAGCGAGCCCTCGACAGAAGCAAACCTTAAAGGCGCAAAAGAAGCGTTTATCGAAAACATCCGAACCAACATGTCGCTTATCCGCCGCAGGGTAAGAAGCCCCAACTTAAGGTTTGAATATTTAAAAGCGGGCAAAACAAGCAAGACGATTCTGTGCTTGGTTTATATCGAGGGGAAGACGCCAGAGCGTTTGCGAAACCTTATCAAGCAAAAGGTTCACAAAATCGGGCTTGATATGGTTTTGACCGGCGGCAATATCGAGCCTTTTTTGGCAGCAGATAAAGGTTCCTTCTTTTCAAGCGTTTCAACAACCGAAAGGCCCGACGTCGTTGCCTCTAAAATAGGCGGGGGCAGGGCGGCAATTCTGATCGACGGTGTGCCGTTTGCCTTGGTTTGTCCCACCTTGTTTATCGAGAATTTTCAGACAGTAGACGACTATTCCGAAAAACCCTATTACGCCACCTATATGCGCTGGATACGCTTTGCGGCATTTTTCATTGCAACCATGCTGCCGGGGCTTTATCTGGCGGCGGCAACCCACCACCCCGAGGTACTGGCGCGTGCGCTTTTGCTGAATTTGATTGCCAACGCCGAAAACACGCCTTTTTCGCTGTTTGCCGAGATGCTTATCGTCATTTTAATGTTTGAGATCCTTCGCGAAGCAGGCTTAAGACTGCCAAAAACCATTGGCGGTGCGGTTTCAATCGTCGGCGGCCTTGTAATCGGCGACGCCGCCGTTACCAGCGGACTTATTTCGGCACCGCTTTTAATTGTCATCGGCATAACGGCAACAAGTGCGTTTGTCGTGCCAAGCCTTAACGCCCAGACAACGGTTTTAAGAATTCTAAACGTTATCGTCGGCGGACTTTTCGGATTTTTCGGCATTGCTGTTGTAATGGCTTTGCTTTTGGTGAACGCCTGTGTTACCGATTCCTTTGCTGTGCCCTATACGGCACCTGTTTTCCCGTTGACGGTAAGGGCGATGAGAGACGTTATTACACGAAGAACGTTTTTGAAATTGCAGAAGTTTGAAGCAAATATCGACGAGCTTAACGGCGCAGGAGGTAGTGGCGCAAATGCAGTCTAAAACAAAAATAAGTACAGGGCAGTTTTTTATAATCATAATTCTTTCGCGCATTATGCACGTTATGCTTTACAAAGCAAACACCTTCACCTCGGGCACACCGTTAATGGTGGGGCTGTTGATTTCAACCGCAATTGAAGCTTTACTTGCTGTGCCAGTGTTCATCTTTCTGGTTAAAAAAGATGATATTATCGAATCGGCGTTTGCAAACAAAAAGCTTTGCACAGCGCTTAAATTTGCGATGGCACTATATTTCACCTTTGTTTCGGGCATAACGCTTTATTTGTTTGCCGATTTCATGCGCACCGAGTTCACGCTCATTGCCTCGCCCATGTGGATAGTGGGCGTTTTGGCACTTGCAGGTGCCTATTGCGCACGCCTTGGAATTGAGGGTGTTGCAAGGGCAGGCACAGCGGTGTTCTGGGTGTTTGTGGCACTTTTGGTGCTTATGGCTGTTGTGAACCAAGGCAGATACGACCCGCTTAACCTTACCCCCGTGCGGCAAAGCGATTATGAAATGATGTGGGACTATGTTGTTAAAGACATATCCTCGTGCAGGTGGTTGCCCTTGACGGTTGCACTTGCGGCCTATTTGAAGCAAGGGGCGCAGAAGGCGGCCGTGGGGTACCTTTTCGCAAAGCTTGCAATAATTGAAGGCGTGTTTTTGCTTATCACAATGGTTTTGTGGCGGTTTGTTGAGGTGCCCGGCTACCCGATCTTGGCTTTGGGTGTTTATGCAAAAACCGATATTATAAGGCAGTTCAACGCAATCAACATGTTTGTGTGGGTTCTTAACTGCGTGCTGGTCAACGGCGTATATTTAAACGTTGCGTCAGCCCTCGCAAAAAAGAGAAGCTGGCTGAGTGTTTTGGTGCCGGCGGCAATTGCGGCAACCTTTGCAATGCTTTGTTATAAGCACGTTATTATGATGCCGCAGGACTTGCAGAACGTTATTATGTTTGCGGGAATCGTGATAATCGGTGTTTTGGTGCCGCTTGCGGCAATTATTTGTTGGAGGGTTAGAAAGTTATGCGAAAAATTGCGGCAGTCATCTTATCTGCAATGATTTTTTTAAGCGGATGCTCGGACTTGGCGTATGTGCAATATCGGCTTGTTGTTCACGGCATAGGAATTGACCTTGGCGACGGCGATCAGTTAAAGGTGGCATATCAGGTGTTTGCACCCGATAAGTCTCAGGGTTCGCAGGGGCCGACCGATGCAAGCGGCAGCAACGTGACAACCGTTGTCACAGCAGGCAAAACCCTTTTTGAAGCCGAGGAGAACTTAGAACTGCAAATGGGCAGAAAAGCGTTTTTCGGCAATATCGAGCTTATTGTAATCGGTAACGGGCTGACAGGCCGCAGGCTTTCGGAGCTTATAAGCTATTTTCGTGACAGCGCCGATATATACCTTGGCGTAGACGTTGTGTTTTCAACCTCGCCTGCTGTCGAAACACTGTCGGCAAAGCTTTCACAGGGCAACGCTACCTCTCAGGTGTTAAGAGAAACCGTTAATGCGGCTGTCGAGGATTCGGCAACCGTTTCTGCAAGAATTATTGAAATAAACAACGCCCTTTCCGAGCGTGGCGGCTCGCTGGTCATGCCTGTTGTAACCGTGGCAGCAGGCAAATCGGACCAGCAAAGCTCTACTCTTTCAAATAAAATCATCGGTGTGTTTTCAAGCATGCTTATCAGAGACGACTACCCGATTGCGGTTTTCGACCGTGACTGTGCCAAGGGGGTCCGCCTTTTGAACGGCAGTGCTAAGGCGATGAGCTTTAATATCGAGCTTGAGGGCAGGCTTGCCGCCGTTGACGTTGAAAACATTAAAATCAAGCGTGACATTAAAATTGCACAGTCGGGCTATCCCGTTGTAAGCGTTAAGATTTCGGGCGAGATTACTGTTGAAGAAAATCCCACCCAAATGCTTTCAGAGGTTGCAAGGCGCGCGGCACAGGAAGAAATGCTTTCGCTTTGTGAGACTGCCTATGAAAAGGTGATTTTAGAAAACAGCGCCGATGTGTTTGACATTGGCAGAATGTTAAGAAAGTATGAGCCCGATTATTATGACTATACGGCCGGGATTTTTGACGAAGTTGTTAAAAATACACTTTTTGAGGTGGAAATAGAGCTGGAAACTTGTTGATTTATCAACATCTTTCAAAAAAGCGCATATTTTTCTTGCAATTATCAAGCAACTGTGGTATGATAACCTAGATAATGTATATAAAAACGTTACTATCCTGAAAGGGGCTTTGATATGATTAAGATTGACAACCATTTGGGAACGATTGAGATGAAGACTTCTTATCTGACATCACTTATCGGTCATACCGTGACAAGCTGCTTCGGCGTTGTAAGAATGAACCCTGCAAGTGCTTATCAGGGCGCAAAGTCTAACATCTTCAAAAAAGATTCTATCGATAACGGCGTAATCGTAAGATTCCCCAAGGGAAGCGATAAGATGGTTATTGATTTGCACATTTCCGTAACCTACGGCATTAACGTATCTGCAATCGTTGACTCTATCATCAACAAGGTAAGATATGTCGTTGAAAAAGAAACCGGCATAGAGGTTAAAAAAATCAACGTCTATGTTGACAGCATGGAATCATAAGGCTTAGGAGGAAAAGGTTTTGGTAAGCGGTAAGATGTTGCGTGACGCATTTATAAGCGGCGCAAATACAATTTCTAACAACAAAAAGAAAGTTGACGAATTAAACGTATTCCCTGTACCCGACGGCGACACCGGCACAAATATGTCGATGACCTTGGGCAACGCAAAGAAAGAGCTTGTTATGCTGCCCGACACCGCAGGTGTTGACGAGGTTGCAAAGACAATGGCCTCGGCTTTGTTAAGAGGCGCAAGAGGTAACTCGGGCGTTATCACTTCTTTGCTGTTCAAGGGCTTTGATAAGGGACTGAAGGACAAAAAAGAAGCAAACACAATGGACATTGCACTTTCGTTGGAAGCAGGCGTTGAGCGTGCTTATAAGGCTGTTATGAAACCGACAGAAGGCACAATTTTGACCGTTGCACGTTTGGCTGCCGAAAAGGCCAAGGAATTGGCTGCAGCCAACGACGACGTTGCATCCTTCTGGGACGACGTTTGCCTGGAAGCTGAAAGAGTTTTGGACACCACTCCCGATTTGCTTCCCACACTTAAAAAAGCAGGCGTTGTTGACGCAGGCGGCAAGGGCTTAGTTCTTGTAATGCGCGCTATGGGCGAGGTCTTCCACGGCAGAGCGATTGTTGAAGATACTGCCTCGGGCAAGACAAGCGAGCCTGTAACCATTGAAACATTTGCCTCGGTTGTCGGTGAATTTGACGATGAGATCACATTTACATACTGCACCGAGTATATTGTTAAAAAAGACGAGGGCTGTGAGGATTCTGTTAAGTTAAGAGCTTACCTTGAATCTATCGGCGACTGTGTTGTAGTTGTTGAAGACGACGAGATCATCAAGGTTCACGTTCACACCAACAACCCCGGTCTTGCAATTGAAAAGGGTCTTGAATTCGGCTCGATGACATTGCCCAAGGTTGAAAACATGCGCTATCAGCACGAAGCAAAGCAGAAGGAAAACAAGGTTACCGTCTCAAGCTCGAACAAGGCTTACACCTCGGTAGCACCCGAAAAGGACTTCGGCTTTGTTGCAGTTGCCGCAGGCGACGGTATTGAAGCTATGTTTATGGACGCAGGCGCAGACTGCATCGTTAAGGGCGGACAGACAATGAACCCCTCGACCGAAGATATTTTAGCTGCAATTATGGCTTGCCCCGCAAGAACTGTTTTTGTTTTGCCTAACAACAAAAACATCATTATGGCGGCAGAACAGGCTGTTAAGCTTGCTGACAGAAAGGTTTGCGTTTTGCAGACAAGAACTATCCCTCAGGGACTTTCGGCACTTCTGGCATTCGACCCCGACGCTGACTTCAACGTTAACCGCAGCGCAATGACCAAGGCCTTTGAAAGAGTAAAGACCGGTCAGATTACATTTGCCGCACGCGACAGCGAATTCGACGGACAGGAGATTAAGAACGGCGAAATTCTGGCACTTGACAACGGCAAGCTTGCTTTTGTTGAAAAGGAAATTGAAAAGGCTGCTTATAAGCTTACAAAGCGCCTTGTTGACGGTGACAGCGAGTTCATCACCATCATCTACGGCGAGGATATAAGCGATGCTGACGCTGAAAGCCTTAGAGCAAGAGTTGAAGCCAAGTTCGGCTCGAAGGTTGACATCAGCCTTATCAGCGGCGGTCAGCCGGTTTATTACTACATTATAAGTGTAGAGTAATTTATAACAATCATGGGCGCCGCTACTTTTTGTCAGCGGCGCTTTTTTAAAACGGGTGCAAAAGCATGGCTTGGTGCGGGCTGCGCCCGCCGCCCCGCAGGGGCGGCTTGGTCAGCGGCGGCTGCGCCGCCCCTGACCGCCCGAGCGGCAGCTCGGGCAGGGCGCAGCCCCACGCACTCGCTTTTAAAACGACAGGAAAGGATTTTACGCAATGCGAAAGCTATTGAAGTATTTCAACGGATATAAGACAGAAGCGCTGTGCGCACCGGTTTTCAAGGTGCTTGAAGCAATTTTTGAGCTTTTTGTGCCCTTTGTTGTTGCGGCAATCATCGACAAAGGCATACCCACAGGCGACAAAGGCTTTATTGTTGCCATGTGCGGAGTTCTGGTGCTTTTGGGTGCAGTTGGCTTGGCAAGCACATTGGCGGCGCAGTATTTTGCCGCAAAAAGCGCGGTTGGCTTTTCGTGCTCGTTAAGGCAGGCACTTTTTGACCACATTCAAAGCCTTGGCTTTGCCGAAATTGACAAATCGGGCACTTCCACCCTTATAACCCGCTTGACCAGTGACCTTAACCAGGTGCAATCGGGCGTTAACTGGACGTTAAGACTTTTAATGCGCTCGCCCTTCATCGTTTTCGGTGCAATGATAATGGCGTTCACCATCGACGTTAAATCGGCGCTTGTTTTTGTTGTCATCATTCCTGTTTTGTCGGTTATCGTTTTCGGAATTATGCTTGCATGCATTCCTCTTTATTCAAAGGTGCAGGCAAGACTTGACAGCGTTTTGTCTATAACACGTGAGAATTTGACAGGCGCGCGTGTCATCCGTGCCTTTTGTAAAGAGGATGAGGAGACGGCAGAATTCACCCTTCGTAACGAGGCGCTGACAAAAATTCAGCAGTTTGTGGGCAAAATCTCAGCCATCATGAACCCTGTTACCATTGTAATTGTTAACCTTGGAATAATTGCGCTCATTCACATTGGCGCCGTTAAGGTTGAAAGCGGCGTGCTTACACAGGGCATGGTTATTGCACTTTATAACTACATGTCCCAGATTCTCGTCGAGCTTGTTAAGCTTGCAAACCTCATCATTACAATTACAAAAAGCTTAGCATGCGCCAAGCGAATTGAAAAAGTGTTCGAAACCAAGCCTTCGATGGTTGACGGAACGATTACAAACGGCAACGCAAACGCCGAATATATTGCAGAGTATAGAAACGTCAGCTTTACTTACCCCGGAGCTTCGGCAGAATCGCTTGAAAACATAAGCTTTACCCTTAAAAGAGGGGAAACTGTCGGTATAATCGGCTCGACGGGCTGCGGCAAGTCGACACTTGTAAACCTCTTGCCGAGGTTTTATGACGTGACAGAGGGCGAAATTCTTGTTGATGGCGTTAACGTTAAGGATTACACACAAGTTTCGCTCAGAGATAAGATTGGCTTTGTTTTGCAAAAGGCTGTGCTTTTTAAGGGCACGGTTAAAGATAACATGCGCTGGGGCAAGGCAGACGCCACCGACGAAGAAATTGTTGACGCTCTTACACAGGCACAGGCGATTGATTTTGTTAACGCAAAGCCCGAGGGGCTGGATTATGAGATCGAGCAGAACGCCCGCAATCTTTCGGGCGGACAGGCACAGCGTTTAAGCATTGCGCGCGCTTTGGTTAAACGCCCCGAAATTCTGGTGCTGGACGATTCCTCCTCGGCACTTGACTATGCAACCGATGCTAAGCTTCGTGCGGCAATAAGAGAGCTTGACTATAGCCCTGCAGTTTTGGTTGTCTCTCAGCGTGTTGCAAGCGTTATGCACTGCGATAAGATCATCGTGTTAGAGGACGGCATGATGGCAGGCATGGGCACTCATGACGAGCTTTTGACCTCGTGTGGGGAATACCGCGAGATCTACGACTCGCAGATAAAAGCTTAAAGAAAGGGGCAAGATTTATGGCTAAACAAAAAGCAAAAAAAGGCACAGCCTTGCGTGTAATTCTGCTCCTTAAAAGATATCTGCCGCTTATAATTGTTTCAATCATTCTGGCGGCGGCTTCGGTTATTCTTTCGCTCTACGTTCCCATTCTTTTCGGCGAGGCGATTGACAATATTATCGGTGAAAAGCGTGTAAACTTTGACGTTATTGGCAAGACTTTAGTTACGGCGGCAATAATAAGCGGCGTTTCGGCGCTTGCAAGCTGGCTTATGACGACCATTAATAACCGAATTACATTTTTAACTGTGCGTGATATTCGTGACATGGCGTTTAAAAAGATTGAACGCCTGCCGCTTAAATATATCGACTCGCACGCAACGGGCGAGCTTACCAGCCGGGTGATTTCGGACGTTGACCAGTTTGCCGAAGGTCTGCTTCTGGGCTTTTCGCAGTTCTTTACAGGCGTTGTGACCATTGTGGCAACACTTGCATTCATGCTTACAATAAGCTGGAAGATTACGCTGGTGGCGGGTGTTTTAACGCCCTTATCGCTGTTTGTTGCAAGATTTATTTCGCAAAACACCTATAACCTGTTTAAAAAGCAGTCTGAAATAAGGGGCGAGCAGACCGCCCTTATCGACGAGATGATTGGCAACCAAAAGGTCGTTTTGGCATATAACTATGTCGATGACAGCCATGACCGCTTTGCCAAAATCAACCGCGAGCTTGAAACAACCTCTCGCAAGGCGATTTTTCTGTCGTCGCTTGTCAACCCCTCGACAAGATTTGTTAACGCAATCGTTTATGCGGCGGTGGGGCTTATGGGCGCATTGTCGGTGGTCACAGGCGGTGTTACCGTCGGCGGACTGAGCGCAATTTTAAACTATGCAAACCAATATACCAAGCCGTTCAACGAAATCAGCGGCGTTATTACCGAGCTTGCAAACGCTCTGGCTTGCGCTTCGAGAATGTTTGAGCTTTTGGACGCTGAGGTTGAACCCTCGGACGAAAACAACGTTGAGCTTAACGAGATAAGCGGCAATATCGAGCTTAAGGACGTTTGCTTCAGCTATCTGCCCGAAAGAAAGCTGATTGAAGGCTTTAACCTTAGCGTAAAACCGGGGCAGAGGGTTGCAATCGTCGGCCCGACGGGTTGCGGCAAGACCACGCTTATCAACCTTTTAATGCGCTTTTATGACGTTACGAGCGGTGAAATTGCCGTCGAGGGCGAGGATATACAAGATATCACCCGCCAAAGCCTGCGCCGAGGATATGGCATGGTGCTGCAGGAAACCTGGCTTAAATCGGGCACGATTAAAGACAACATATGCATGGGCAAGCCCGATGCAAGCGAGGAAGAAATTATTGAGGCGGCAAAGGCAACACATGCGCACAGCTTCATCAAGCGTCTGCCCCAAGGCTATGACACCGTTATCGGTGAGGACGGCGGAAACCTTTCTCAGGGACAGAAGCAGCTTTTGTGCATAACCCGTGTAATGCTTTGTCAG
>JAZSPX010000253.1:0-6508 GCA_045537675.1 Candidatus Faeciplasma sp.
ACACGGCCCCACCTTGATTGACAACAACATCATGCTCTCACAGTGCTCACTTCGCATTGCTACCGAAGGTGTGGCAATGGTACACAACCTTGTAACCGGCCCTCTTACCTTTGTAGGCGGCGGCACAGGTGACAGATATACACCCTACCACATTCGCCACCGTACCGAGGTTGCAGGCTTTATGACTATCCTTCACGGAGATGACCGCTTCTATAACAACGTTTTCATTCAGGGCAGGCCTGCCGACGCCCCCGTTAAACAGGGCGGACCGAGAGAGCATGAACGCCTGGTAGGCACCTGGTGCTTCGACGAATATCCCACCTACGACGAATGGCTCTCGTGGTTTGATTTGGACGTTAAGCGTCCCAACATGGGCAAGCTCGGTGAATTCCATGCACGCCATCTTCCTGTTTGGATTGACGGAAATGCTTACTTCAACGGTGCCAAGGCATGGAAGAACGAGACCCATAACCTTGTGGACAACGACAACGCCGTAACAGTGGAAATTGTTGAAAACGACGGCAAATACACCTTAAAGACCAATCTTTACGAGTTTTTGGGAGACTTTAAGAACGGCATTATCAACAGCGATATTCTGGGCTGCGCTTTCGAGCCTGAACAGCGCTTTGAAAGCCCCGACGGCACTGCCATCACCTTCGACCGTGACTATTTCGGCAACCACCGCGGCGTTAGCACCGTTCCCGGACCGTTTGTCAGCGAAGAAAGCCTTAAAGAAATTCTTTGGTAATAACAGATTTATAAACGTAAAAAGCCATCGTACAACCGATGGCTTTAGTTTTTCTATTCCCACTCGAAGTTTTCTTTTCCTGCGCCAATTTCAAAGTGATATTTAACAATGCCCAAATCCATTTTCGAGCAGGGGCCAAGCCCTGCCTTTGCTTTAACCTTGTTGCCGTTAAGGGCTAAATAAAACTTCTGCTGGTTAATGGCAGTGGGTGCCAAAAGTGCTGCCTGAACGCCGTTTTTAAACCACTCGGGCGAGGAGGCACTGACGTTACTCACCTGCTCTGCAGTTTTGGACTTGCGCACAAGCCCACGGTTTCTGCCATAGCCGATGGAAATAACAACGGTTAATTTCTCGTCCTTTTCAACCTTAAATGCGTTAGGGATTTTCTTATAAGTCAGCGCGACCCAACAGGTGTTAAGCCCAAGCTGCTGTGCCTTAAGCACCAGCCTTTCACCAAAGTAGCCGCACTTTTCATCCAAGTCGCGGCACTTTTTGCCCACAAGGGCGAGGTAGTTTGTAACACCTTTAAAGTTGCCATAGTGTGCCATAAAGCTGTCAAACGCCTTCGGCTCGTTTAAAACAAGCTGAACGTTAAGCCCGCCCTCTTTGTTGCAGGCGTCAATTTCAGCCATAAGCTCGTTCAGCACGTCACCCTCAATAGGCTTATCAATATATTGCCGCACGCTGTGACGTTTTTTCATCGCTTCCAAAAGTTCCATTTTACCCTCCTGATAAATTATAATTCTTTTCTTTATTATACCACATTTACAGCATCTTGTATATCCTATTTATAATATCCCAAAAGCTTTATTACACGTCGGGGCTTGCCGGGGTAGATTTCAGATGCAAGAGTGTTGTCGTTATAGTTTTGCGTGTCGGTTCTGCCTGTAACAAGTGCTTCAAGTCTGCCCTCGGGCGAGTAGGCAAAGCCGGTAATAACCCCTGTGTGCCGCCAGAAATCGCCGCCCCAGAACTGAATTATATCTCCCTCCTCAAAATCGAAAACACCGCTGTAAATGTCCTCGTAACGGCGGAATTCACCAAACGGGCCGCGTGCTTTGTTGTTGGTCAAAAAGCTGTAAAGCGGCCCCACACCCGACCACGAGGACGAACGGTTAACAACATCACGAAAATACCAGCCCGAGGGAGAAATGCCCCAGCCGCCTGTGTCAAAGGTCGGTGCCCCTCCTGCCAGAATAGCATGAGAAACAAAGTTCGTGCAGTCATAGCTGTTCGGGTTGATAGACGAGAAGTCCAGATAGTTTGGTATCAATTCGGGGTTTCCGCTTTGCGGCTGATATTTATTGAAATTCTCTCTTGCCCAGGCAACGATTTTTGTTTTGTCAAGATAATATACCGTTTCCATAACGCCCTCCTGCATTTTTTAGAATAATATGCGTTAAATGTGATATAAATTCTCTTCCAATCATCAGGAAAGTGTAGTATAATGTTTTATGGAAATGTCGGATAAAAATTCACCGAGGAGGAAGACAAATATGACAGTAAAAGAAGCTATTGAAAGACTTAACGGACTTGAAACAAAAATGTATGCATATGCTGCGGCAGAAAACGCTTTATACCTTGACGGTGCCACCGTTGCACCCAAAGAAACCGCTGAAAGCAGAGGCATTGCTCTGGGTGTTTTGGCAGGCGAAAGCCACAAGCTTTTTGCAAGCGAGGACACCAAGAATCTTCTTGATTTTTTGGGAGAAAACAAAGGCGAGCTTGACGAAAGAGTTTTGCGCCGTGTTGAGCTTTTGAAGAGAAACTATGCCATGCTTTCAAAAATCCCTGCCGAGGAATATATGGAATATGCACGCCTGACAAACGACGCAAGCGACGTGTGGCACAAGGCGAAAGAAACAAGCGACTTCTCGCTTTTTGAGCCTTACCTTGAAAAGCTTGTTGAGTTCAACATTAAGTTTGCAGGCTATTACGACGCAACCAAGCTGCCCTATGATGCGCTTTTGAACGAGTTTGAGCGCGGCGTTGACATGAAGTATTTGGACAACTTCTTTAACACCCTGCGTGACAAGCTTGTGCCTGTAATTAAGGCAATTTCTGAAAGGACGCAGATTGATGACAGCTTTTTGCACAAAACCTACCCTGCCGAGGTTCAGCGCAGGTTCTCTGACTATTTAATGGAAGTCATGGGCCTTGACCGCAACCACTGCACCATTGGCGAGACCGAGCACCCGTTTACACTTAATTTCAGCTCGCTTGATGTTAGAATTACCACCAATTATGACGAAAACAACCTTGCCGATTCGATGTACTCGGTAATTCACGAGGGCGGCCACGCTTTATATGAGCTTGACGTTGACCCCGAAATGAACTATACCTGCCTTTCGGGCGGCGTTTCAATGGGCGTACACGAAAGCCAGTCGAGATTTTATGAAAACATCATTGGCAGAAGTGAAGCCTTTGCAAAGGCAATTTATCCCCGCGTTAAAGAATTCTTCCCCGAACAGCTTGAGGGTGTTGACGCCGACATGTTCTATAAGGCGATAAACAAGGCACAGCCCTCGCTGATCAGAACAGAGGCCGACGAGCTTACCTATTGCTTCCACGTAATGATCCGTTACGAGATCGAAAAGCAGCTTATCGGCGGAACATTGAAGGTTAAGGACGTTCCCACTGAATGGAACAGACTTTATAAAGAATATTTGGGTGTTGACGTGCCGGATGATAAGCACGGCTGTTTGCAGGATTCGCATTGGTCGGGCGGAAGCTTCGGCTATTTCCCTTCTTACGCTTTGGGCAGTGCTTACGGCGCACAGATGCTTGCGAACATGGAACGTGAAATTAATGTCTGGGACGGAGTTTCAAATGGCGACATAAGCCACGTTACGGCATGGCTTAAGGATAAGGTGCATAAGTACGGCTGTTTGAAAGAACCCTCTGAAATTGTGAAAATTGCGTGCGGCAGCGAATTTGACCCGAATTATTACACAGACTATCTTGTAAACAAGTACACCAAGCTCTATAATTTATAAGGCGTAGCCCGAAAGTTTTCGTCAAACTCTTTAGATATTTAAAGTGCTAAGGTTTGCAATATGTAAAATTGCATAAAATTATAAAAAAACGCAAATTTGGCAGTAAAAAAATATTGAAACCTGAAAACAAAAGTGATATAATACATGTTGTTTTTGAAAAATGCATTTTAAAAACTTTAAGTTATGTTTTCAATCCATTCTGAAAGGACTTGTAAATATGAAAAACTATGAACGTAGAGTAGGCACCGTTTCAAGAGGTATCCGCTGCCCCATCATTCGCCAGGGCGATGATTTGGCTAAAATCGTTTCCGACAGCGTTATTGAAGCAGCAGAAATCGAAGGCTTCGAGCTTAGAGACCGTGACGTTATCGCTCTTACCGAGTCTATCGTTGCACGTGCTCAGGGCAACTATGCAACAGTTGACGACATTGCAGCCGACGTTAAGGCAAAGGTTATGGGTGACACCGTTGGCGTTATCTTCCCCATTTTGTCCAGAAACCGCTTTGCAATCTGCTTAAAGGGCATTGCAATGGGCGTTAAGAAGGTTGTTTTAATGCTTTCCTACCCCTCGGACGAAGTTGGTAATGAGCTTGTAAGTCTTGACAAGCTTGACGAAGCAGGCATCAACCCTTACAGCGATGTTCTCTCGCTTGAAAAATACCGTGAGCTTTTCGGTGTTAACAAGCACGAATTCACCGGTGTTGACTATGTTGACTATTACAGCTCTATCGTTCGTGAAGCAGGAGCAGAGGTTGAAGTTGTTTTTGCCAACCAGCCCAGAGCAATTCTTAACTATACCAAGAACGTAATCACCTGCGACATTCACACCAGAAAGAGAACCAAGAGAATTTTGAAGGCTGCAGGCGCAGAAGTTGTTTTGGGTCTTGACGATATTTTGAACGCACCCGTTAACGGCTCGGGCTGCAACGAAAATTACGGCCTTTTGGGCTCTAACAAATCTACCGAAAATCAGATCAAGCTCTTCCCCCGTGAATGCACACAGCTTGTTTTGGACATTCAGGCTAAGGTTAAAGAAAGAACCGGCAAGAACGTTGAAGTTATGGTATACGGTGACGGCGCTTTCAAAGACCCTCAGGGCAAGATCTGGGAGCTTGCAGACCCCGTTGTTTCCCCTGCTCACACCGCAGGACTTGTCGGCACCCCCAACGAGCTTAAGCTTAAATATTTAGCAGACAACGACTTTAAGGACCTTTCGGGCGACGAGCTTAAGAAGGCTATCGAAAAGAGCATCCGTGAAAAGGAAGCTAACCTTGTGGGACAGATGGCTTCGGAAGGCACAACACCCCGCCAGCTTACCGACCTTATCGGCTCGCTTTGTGACCTTACCTCCGGCTCGGGCGACAAGGGCACACCTGTTGTTCTGGTTCAGGGCTACTTCGATAACTACACCAACTAATTTTAAAATAAAATGCTCGGCTAAAAAAGTCGGGCATTTTTTGTTTTTGCTTGAAATAAGCATTTGCGTGATGTATACTTGATTTAGAAAAAACTAAGGGAGGCTTACCTTATGAAATCAATATCTTTTAACAACGAAAAGTTTCAGCTTACAGGCAGAATTGATGTTTCGACCCCCGAAACCCCCATGCTTATCTGGCCTGGCAGTTACGTAAGGTTCGAGTTTAAAGGCACTCACCTTTCGCTTAAGCTTATTAACCACCGCTTCTGGGTCGGCAGATTTTTGGGCGTTGTAATCGACGGCGACGAGCGCTGTTACTCCATGTGCGACGGTGAGCAGACCCTTATGCTTGCCGAGAATTTGGAGGATAAGCCCCACGAGGTTTACATATATAAGCGCATGGAAGGACACTATGTAACCCTTTGCGAGCTTTTGGTTAACGATGATGCCGAGCTGTTAACCCCCTCGCCCAAGCCGAAAAAGAGGATCGAGGTTTACGGCGACTCGGTTTCGGCAGGCTCGGTAGTTGACTGCAACGAATATTTGGGCAAAAACGACCCCGAAAACCACGCAGGCTTTTATGACAACTCGTGGCACGCCTATCCGCTTATGCTCTCTCGCATTATGCCGGCAGAGGTATTTGTAACCTCGCAAGGGGGCATTGCAATTTTTGATAGGACAGGCTATTTTGAAATGCCCAACATGCGCGGAGTCGAGTCGTGCTATGACAAGCTGGGCTACTGCATCGATAAGCCTCTTACCCCGTGGGACTGGAGCTTTAAGCCTCATGTGATCGTTTTTGCGGTGGGTCAGAACGACCATAACCCCGACCCCGATTGCCTTAGAAAGCCCGATTATTACAAAAAGTGGACGGATAAATATATTGAAATTGCAAACGACGTGCGATCGCACACAAACGGGGCGAAAATTGTGTTTGCAATGACCCTTTTGAACCACGACGAGATTTGGGACAACGCCATGGAGGACATTAAAAACCGCATGGGCGGCGAGGAAAACGGCGTTTATCACCTTGTATATACGCGCTGCGGCAAAGCAACCCCCGGCCACCCCAGAGTAGCAGAGCAGGAAGAAATGGCAAACGAGCTTAAAGCATTCTTAGAGTCACTACCCGAGGATACTTGGGAGGGGTAGTGCCGAGGATAAGGGCAGGCTGATAAATAAGAATTTGATAAAGGAGGTAAGCCAATGGAATGGGTAATTACATTTGCGATTTGCTTTGCGGTATTTTTTGCGATAGGGATTAAATTATTTTGGAAAAAGAAGTGAGCAAATTCCAATTTTTCGTAAACAAATAGTAACCCCGACAGACTTAAAAATCTGTCGGGG